>NZ_JBFBHG010000005.1:0-154625 GCF_040685095.1 Microbacterium sp. NPDC089189 | reverse complement strand
TTCTTTTACTAGGTTTGATATCCGTATATCTGCTGCCGGCCGGGGGCGGGCGGACCGCGTTGTAAATTGAATCACACCCCCCGTATAACGGGTGGTGGCCGGGGCGCCACGGCCGCCCGGCACACCTCGATCGTGATCGTGTCAGGCGCGGGTGTCAGCGAGCACGTAGCCCTCTTCGCCGTGCACCGTGGTGTCGATTCCGGCGATCTCGTCCTCGTTCTTGACGCGGAAGCCGATCGTCTTCTCGATCGCGAAGCCGATGACGTAGGCCAGGACGAAGGAGTAGACGAGGACCGAGAGCGCGGCGATCGTCTGCACGAGCAGCTGCGTGCCGTCGCCGCCCATGAACAGGCCGGTCTCGTTGGCGAAGAATCCGAGGTACAGGGTTCCGATCAGACCACCGACGAGGTGGATGCCCACGACGTCGAGCGAGTCGTCGAAGCCCCACTTGTACTTGAGCTCGATGGCCAGGGCGCAGAGGGCACCGGCGACCAGACCCAGGACGATGGCCCAGATCGGGTGCAGCGAGGCGCACGCCGGGGTGATGGCGACCAGACCGGCGACGGCACCCGATGCGGCACCGACGGAGGTGGGCTTGCCGTCCTTGATCTTCTCGACGATCAGCCAGGCGAGCAGAGCGGCGGCGGGCGCCGCGATCGTGTTGATGAAGGCCAGGGCGGCGGTGCCGTCAGCGGCGAGCTCCGAGCCCGCGTTGAAGCCGAACCAGCCGAACCACAGCAGACCCGCGCCCAGGAGGACGAACGGCGGGTTGTGGGGGACGTGTGCGCCCTTCTGGAAGCCGACGCGCTTGCCGAGGACGAGCGCCAGGGCGAGGGCCGCAGCACCGGCGTTGATGTGCACCGCGGTACCACCGGCGAAGTCGATCGCGCCGACGCCGAACCATTCCTGCATGCCCATCGTGATCCAGCCGCCGTAGGCGAAGCTGCCGTCGTCGGCGAGACCGAAGTTGAAGACCCAGCTGGCGACCGGGAAGTAGACCACCGTCGCCCAGATGGCGGCGAAGATCATCCAGGCGCCGAACTTGGCGCGGTCGGCGATGGCGCCCGAGACGAGGGCCACCGTCAGGATGGCGAAGGTCGCCTGGAAGCAGGCGAAGGCGAGCGGCGGGAACGCCGCGCCGTCAGGCGTCTCGAGCAGGCTCGTGAGGCCGAGTGCGGACCAGTCGATCGACCAGGGAGCCACGATGCCCTCGGCACCGGGGAAGGCGATCGCGTAGCCGAAGAGCACCCACAGCACGCCGATGAGTCCGAGAGCACCGAAGCTCATCATCATCATGCTGATGACGCTCTTCGCCTTGACGAGACCGCCGTAGAAGAACGCGAGTCCTGGCGTCATGAGCAGCACGAGCGCTGCAGCAATCAGTATGAATGCTGTGTTTCCTTGATCCATGTCGGACAAACCTCTCTGCAGGGACGCAGGGCGTAGCGTCGGGTTCCACCAGAGTGGCGCTCGCAGGTTTCCGCCGCCGTCGCGCGATTGTTTCCGCCATGTTGCGAAGGGGCCCGGCGTGTAAACAACACGTGTCCGACTCCCGTAGATGCGCAGATCACCGCTCGTGAGTCCCCCGGGTGCGCCGAGGTTCACGCGCTGCACGCAGCGATCGGGTGGGGCCGCGCTGTGCGCTGCCCCACCCGATCATGGTCGCCTCGATTACTTGAGGGCGTCCTTGACGTTCTCGCCGGCCTGCTTGAGGTCGGACTTGGTCTGGTCGGCCTTGCCCTCGGCCTCGAGCTTCTCGTTGCCCGTGGCCTTGCCGAGGGTCTCCTTGGCCTTGCCGGCGATGTCTTCGGCGGCGTTCTTGATCTTGTCGTCGAGTCCCATGGGGGGCTCCTTTCTCATTGGGTGACGGATCGCGCGGGCTGCGCGATCACGAGAGGTCCCGGCGCTCGCCTGCCAGACGTGAACGCAGGTTGGCGTGCAGGGAGATGACCGTGCGCGTCGGTGTTCCCGACAGCGCGTGGAGGTTCCGCACGAGGTCGTTGACGTGGTCGGCCACGTCACGCGGCGAAGAGGTCGGGCGCGGCGTGACCGAGACGTGCAGCACGGGCTCGCGGCGGATGTCGTTGGCCGTCACCCGCGCGGAGAGGACGTCCGCACGATCGGCCAGCGAAGCCGAGACGAGGTCGGCGGTGAACGCCTCGCGGATGATCGTGCGTCCCTTCACGGCGCCATCGCTCGTCGAGCCGTTGTGGCTCATACGGGAGCGGCGCGAGAAGAGTCCGACGATGAGCCAGACCAGCAGCGCGATCACCAGCACGAGGGCGGCGACCGCGGCGACACCGAGCCACGAGGCGGCGGTGTCGCCGATCAGGGTCGACTGCTCGGCATCCGCGACCCATCCGACCACGGCGTCACCGGTCGACGTCCAGACCTCGGATGCGGCCGGCCACACCATGCCGGCCACGCCGACGGCGCCCGCGGCGAGCAGGATCAGGCCGACGATCAGGATGACGGCGCGGTTGAGGATGCGATTCGTGGTGTTCATGACCGGTCTCCCTCGGTGCGCGCGATACGGACGACGACGCGCAGCGAAGGCGCCGTGCCGTACTCCTCGAGTGCACGCTCGGCGCTCTCACGCACATCGGATGCGGGGAGCGGGATGCCCGCGACGGGACGCACCGTGATGTCGGCGGTGCGGTGGGAGACGCCGACGCGGACGCGGCTGCGCTCCAGTCCCAGCTCCGTGCTGATGGTGTGGGCCAGCGCCCCGGCGATCACGGCGTTGTCGACGAGGACGGGCGCGTCCTCCCCCGGCATCTCGTGCTTGGCGAGTCGGCCCGGGCTCAACGCGACGACGATCAGCGCGACGCCGATGACCGCGACGAGCGCCGCGATCGCCACCACGGCGGCGGGGATGCCGCTCTCGGGGAGCGTCGCTGCGCCGGCGAGCAGATCGAGCGGCGCCACGAGCAGGGGCGCGGACGATGTCATCGCCAGCACCAGCTCGACACCGAGATAGGCGAGAGCCACGATGACGAGGATCGCGACGGTCACCGCGGCGACCGTTCGCGGCGAGTGCGTCTCACGTCGCACGACGCGACGCAGCACGCGGTCCCGCGGGGGCGCGGATGTGGCCACGGCGTTCATCTGACTCTCCTGGGTGTGTGGACGATGGCGCCCGTGATGACGACGTCGATGCGGGCGAGCTCTCGCCCGCTCAATCGGGTCACGCGGTCGTGCAGGTCGTTGCGGATGGCGTCGATGCGGGCCATGACGTCGCCGCCCCGGCGGATCGCCTCGTCGTCGGAGAGAGGCGGGACCGCCAGGGGCGCTTCGACCCGGAGGGCCAGCAACGCTCCCGACGCACCCACATCCACCGAGACCTGCCGGCGCTGGACGCCGAAGCTCGTGGCAGCGGCCTGCTCGCACACGGCCTTCAGCGCGCGATCGTGGACGACGGTGCGCCCGGGCAGGACGGCGGCCGTGTCGGCGACGGTGGCGCCGCCGCCGTCACGGCCACCGACGAGTGCCCCGGTCATGACGTCCGGCGGCCCGAGAACACGTTCGCGAGGGCCCGCAGGTCGAGCTGACCCGAGGCGACGCGCGCGACGAGCGCTCCGATCGCGGTGAACAGGACGACGAGGAGGAAGCCCCAGAAGCCGAACACCAGCGCGGCCACGGCGAACAGGGCCCCGATCAGGGCGCCTCCGATGGTGGCGCTCATGCGACGCGGGACTCGTCGGCGTCGTCGTCGTTGTCGTCGCCGGGGAGGTGCACGTCGTTGACCTCGACGTTGACCTCGACGACCTCGAGACCGACGAGACGGGTGATGGCTCCGGCGACGGCGGCGCGCACGTTGTCGGCGACCTCCTGGATGGGGGCCGGGTACTCGACGACGATCGTCAGGTCGGCAGCCGCCTGCGTCTCGCCGACCTCGACCTTGACGCCCTGCGTCAGGTCGGTCGCGTTGATGGCGTCACGGAAGAAGCCGAGGGCTCGCTGTCCGCCGCCGCCGAGCGCGTACACGCCCAGCACCTCGCGCGCGGCGATGCCCGCGACCTTCGCCACGACGCCGTCGGCGATGACCGTGCGTCCGGCGGTCGCTCCCGGCGCGACGGGGCGAGCAAGGGCGTCGGTGCGGTCGACGCGTGCGCCGCCGGTGGCGACGGGAGCGGCCGTGGGGGTCGTCTTCTCGGTGTTGCTGGCCATGATGTGCCTCCATATCTCGTTCGGGACGGCCTGGCAAGAGCGCTCGGCCGCGTCACACTCGGGCGATAACTTCGCCGTTATTGATACGAGGCGGCGACGCATCGAATCGTCACAAAAAAGTTCCGACCGATTTCCAGGGGCGCTCCATGCCGGAATCCGAACGGCCCCCCAGCACACTCACCGTGCTCAGCGACCGCATCCTCGTGGAGCGCGCCGTCGACGGCGACGAGCTGGCGTTCCGCGAGATCGTGCGGCGTCACAGCGGCATCATGCGCGCGTACGTCAAGAGGATCACCGGATCCCTGGCCGACGCGGACGACATCGTTCAGGACGCGTTCGTGACCGCCTGGCGTCAGCTGCCCACCCTCCGCGACGGCGATGCGGTCAAGGCCTGGCTCATGCGGATCACGAGCCGCGAGGCGCTGGCGCTCGTGCGCCGACGATCCCGCGAAACGCCGCTCGAGGACCGCGACTTCTCCACACCTGCGCAGACCCAGCCGGAGCAGGTGACGATCCACAACGCTAGACTCGCCGCACTCTCGGCTGCTCTCGACACCCTCCCCGACGACCAACGCCGCACCTGGCTGCTGCGGGAGGTGGCGGGGCTGAGCTACGGCGACATCGCCGAGGAGCTGGATCTCCCCGCCAGCACCGTGAGAGGCAACCTCGCCCGCGCACGCGCGAGCATCATGATCCGAATGGAGGGATGGCGATGAGTTCGTCTCACATCGACCCTCCGACTCTGGACTGCGGCAAGACCGTCGACGAGCTCAGCGACTACCTGCTGGCCGACCGGACCCCCCGCGATCCGTCGATCGAGAGCTGCCCGGAATGCCTGGCCGTGCTCGAGTCCCTCGAACGCCTCGGCGCCCTCTCCCGTGAGCTCGTGGCCGACGATGCCCGCGCCCTGCCCGCCCCGCCCGCGAGCTGGCTGAGCGGGATCATGGACATCGTGGCCACCGAGGTGCGCTCCGGACGCGACCTCCCGCTGCAGCACCCCGATCCCCGGGTGCACCTCAGCGTGACGGAGGGCGCGGTGCGGGCGCTGCTGCGCTCCACCGCCGACCAGATCGACGGCCTCGTCATCGGACGCACCGCCATCCTCGGCGAGGCGGAGACGCCGGGGGCGCCGGTGGAGATCGATCTCTCGGTGTCCGTGCGCTGGGACCGACCCGATTTCGATCCGATCGACGCACTGCGCCGAAACACCATCGACGCACTCGAGCGCCACACCGAGCTGAACGTCACAGCGGTGAACATCACCGTCGAGGACGTCCACGGGTGGGAGAACGCAAGGGATTCCCGATGACCTCCTCTCCCGACGACCAGACCTCGACCGCCGAGGCGCTGGCCCGCGCCGTCGACGGCGTCACCGACGTCTTCCCGCGTCGGGTGGGACGCGTGCTGACCGATCTCGCCTCCGACGCCGCGCGCGCCGTCGGGATCGCGCCCGCCGCAGAGACCATCGACCTCCGCATCGCCACCCGCATCGACGGGTCGACGCCCGAGACCGCGCGCACCGTCGCGGATCTCCTCGCCGCGCACGTGCCCGAGGCCCCGAGCATCACCGTGCGGGTCGCTCGCATCCACTGACCGCTCCGCTCCTCACCCGTCGAGGAGTGCACCAATGTGCCGCCGAGTCGACACGATGTCGTCGCGTCCGGCGATACTAGAAGCAGCGCCTTCCGGCGCCACCCTGGGGGAAGGAAGTCGCATGGCGTTCCGCAACAAGCACACGCTCGATGAGTGGCTCGACGAGTTCCGCGCCTTCGGCTACCCGATCTCCGGCAGTCTGCGGGTGATCGAACAGGACGGCGCGGACGGCGCGGACACCGGACTCATCGGCGTCGCCATGACGAACGCCTCGACCTCGACGTACATCCAGCCGGATCCGGTCGACCCCTCACGCTGGGTCGTGACCTTCGATTCGCGCGAGACGCCGGTGCAGGCGAGCCCCACCGACGTCCTGGCGCTCGCCAACGAACTCGTGATCGTCGCCACGCTCTGCGGGTTCCTGCAGGTGAAGTCGGACGCGACGGCCGCAGACCAGCAGGCCTGAACCGGCGCGCGCGTCAGCGCGCGAGGACGCCCGAGGTGAAACCGTCGAGCGCATCGGCGAGGCGCGAGACCTCGTCGGGGTCGGCGGCGCCGACCACCTCGTCGAAATGGTCGTCGAAGCGCGTGAGTCCCGACCAGGGCTCGACGCCGAGATCGATGAGCAGGCTCAGACGGTTGACCCGCCGGTCATCGGGATCGATGGTCCGACTCACGACGCCGCGCCCGGCAAGCCGGTCGACCAGGGTCGTGACGCCGGCGGAGGTGAGACCCAGGTAGTCGCGGAGATGCCCCGGACGGGTTCCCGGATGGGCCGCGATGTAGAGAAGAGCGCGCGCGTCGACCTCGTTGACTTTCAGCGCACGGCGCGCCTCGATGATCGCCGCCGATCGTGCGTCCACATATCGCTGCAGCGCACGCCGGAGGCCCGATACCGATGGTGGGCCGGAATCCATGCTGTCGCCCCTCGCTGCAACCGAGTCGTCGCGTCGGGTCCATTCTCCCCTACCGACGACTCAATAACCTAATAGTACGGAAACTAATCTAATTTTCCTTAGCATCTGATAGCGTCATGGGACGGACTGCGACACGCGGTCACCGCACCGGTCCCCCCGGACCAGCGCAACCCGATCGCCACCCGAAAAAACGCGTGGCGAGGCAGGAGCCGATCATGGGAAACCTCTTCTACGGCAACACCGACCAGGCCATCGTGATCCCGGATCGCGTGCTGGCCCACATCAAGGTGGTCGTGGCCACCAAGCTGAGACGCAACGAGAGCTTCACGCTGTCGTGGCGGCACGTCGAGGCCGGCGACCCGGGCCGGTCCACGCTGTGGCTGGATCCGTCGATCCCGCTGCGCTTCGTCTTCGACGGCGCCGAGCCCGAGGTCCTCGATCCCGAGATCCTCAAGACGCTCTCCCACGCGGCGAGCTCGTCGGCCGGCATGACCATCGACTTCGCGCTGTTCGACGGACAGCGCGCCACCGCTCCGGCGCTGCAGAGCGTCTGAGACGCATCCCGCGTTCGCGGCACGGGTGCACATCGACCGCGGCCCCTCGGTGCGTACACCGGGGGGCCGTGAGTGTCGTGCGCTGACGCGCGTCAGTGCACCGGCATGCCGCCGGTGACGGCGATGGTCTCCCCCACGACGTAGCTCGACTCCTGCGAGGCGAGGAAGACGAACGCGGGTGCCAGCTCGACAGGCTGACCGGCGCGCCCTATGGGGGTCTGCGACCCGAACTCCTCGATCTTCTCGTTCGGCACGAACGCCGGCTGCAGCGGAGTCCAGATCGGCCCCGGCGCCACGCCGTTCACGCGGATCCCGCGAGAGATCAGCTGCTGCGAGAGCGCACGGGTCCAATTGGCGATGCCCGCCTTCGAGACGGCGTACTCGGCGAGAGAGGGCGACGGCTGGAATCCCTGCACGCTCGACGTCGTGATGATGGCGGCGCCGGGCTCGAGGTGCGGCGATGCCGCCTTGGTGAGCCAGAAGAGCGGGTAGATGTTCGCCTTGACGACGTGGTCGAGCGTCACCGTCTCGAAGTCGTCGATGCTGTCGACGGTGGGCATCGTCCCGGCGTTGATGACGAGCACATCGAGTCCGCCGAGGGCTTCCACCGCGGTCTCGACGACGCGGATGTTGGTCTCCTCCTCCTGCAGATCGCCCGGCAGGAGTACCGCGGTGCGCCCCTCCTTCTCGACGAGGGCGGCGACCTCTTCGGCCTGCGCCTGCTCCTCGGGGAGGTAGCTGAGGGCCACATCCGCCCCTTCGCGGGCGAACGCGATGGCCACGGCACGGCCGATGCCGGAATCCGCTCCGGTGATGAGCGCCTTGCGGCCGGGCAGCCGCCCGAACCCGACATAGGTCGTCTCGCCGTGATCGGGCGCGGGGTCCATCTTGTGGATGTCGCCGGGGCCCGACTGCTGCTGCGGGGGGAAGGGGGGCCGGGGGTACTGCGTGGTCGGATCCTGTGGGGTGTACATGTTCGACATGGCCGCCACGCTAGGTCGACGCGTCGCTCCCGCCACCAGGGTTGCGGGAGCGACGCGACGGCGCTACCGCGCGCCCGGCTTGCGGTTCTCTGCGCTGACCATCCAGGCGAGCTGCTCGAGGCGCTCGAGGATGGAGTGCAGGATGTCGGCACTCGTCGGGTCCTCGTCATCCACGTCGTCGTGCACGTCGCGGCACGTGCCGACCGTGGCCTCCAGGCGCTCGGTCACGAGATCCACCACTTCGGCGGTGTCGAGCTCGCCCTGCGGGAACTCGGGAAGCGTGGTGGTCTCGGCGATCGTGTCGCTGCGCCCGTCGGGCAGGGCGTGCAGCGCGCGCATGCGCTCGGCGACCGTGTCGCTGAACTCGCGCGCCGCCTCGATGATCTCGTCGAGCTGCAGGTGCGTGTCGCGGAAGTTGTGCCCGACGACGTTCCAGTGCGCCTGCTTGCCCTGGATCGAGAGCTCGATGAGGTCGACGAGGACCTTCTGGAGGTTCTCGCTCAGCGACTCGGACGCGATGAATCCGTTCTCGGCGTTCTGCTCGTCGGTCAGGCCGGCACCCGCCCCGCCGCGCGCCGGTCGGCGCTTGTTGCGCGTGGGCGCCGTGTTCGCGCTCTTGGATGTCGTGGCCATGATGCTCTCCTCGCATTCGGAAACCGGGATGCTGCGACCGTAACGCCGCGCCGGCCCGCCGCCACGGGGGTTGTCGAGCGGCGTGCGCGTTGCTAACCGCGAACGCCCCGTACCCACGACGGGCGCTTCGTGCAACCCGGCGGCTGCGGCGGCTGCGGCTGCCTACCGTGGTGCCATGCCGACACCCGGGACCACCCCCGCCACGCCCCTGCGCGACTACGCCCCGATCGGCGACGGCAGGACGGTCGCGCTGATCGCCCGTGACGGCGGCATCGACTGGCTGCCCGTGCCGAACCTCGATTCGCCACCCGTCTTCGCCCGTCTGCTCGATGCCGAGAACGGCGGCTCCATCGAGCTCGCGCCGGTCGATGCCTACACCGTGCGACGTCGCTACATCCCGCGGACCAACGTGCTCGAGACCACCGTCACGACCGACAGCGGACGCGCGCGGATCACCGACGCGCTCGTGACCGGTGTGGCCGGCCGGCTGCCGTGGGCCGAGCTCGCGCGGCGCATCGAGGGCATCTCCGGCCAGGTGGCGTTCACGTGGCGGGTGCGACCGGGCACGCGGCTGCAGACCGCATCCCCGTGGATCGAGACGGTCGGCGAATCCTGCATCCTGCGCGTCGGGAACACCTCGCTCGCGGTCGTCGGCGACGGGATCGGCGGCCCGCACGCGGACGCCGACGGCGGCACCACCGCGTCCGTGCACGGCGACTTCGAGACCGAGGAGGGAAGCCGCCATCTGCTGGTGCTCGTCGCCACCGACGGCGAACCCCTGCACCTCCCGGATCCCGCGAACGTGCACCGGAGCATCGATCGCACGATCGAGGGGTGGCGCACCTGGTCGCGGGAGTTCTCGTACGAGGGCCCGTGGCAGGCGGCCGTGCAGCGCAGCGCCCTCGCGCTCAAGCTGCTCGTCTACGCGCCGACCGGCGCCATCGCGGCCGCGGCGACCACCTCTTTGCCCGAGAACCCCCGCGGCGGCAAGAACTGGGACTACCGCTTCGCCTGGGTGCGCGATCTCGCCTACACCGCGCACGCGCTCGTCCGGTTCGGGCTGCGTGAGGAGACGCACGCCGCGATCTCGTGGCTGCTGCGCACGATCAAGCAGAACGGCCCGGAGCTCCACGTGCTCTACACGCTGGACGGTGACGTGACCGAGGGCGTCCAGGAGAGCGACGTCGACGGCTGGGACGGCATCGGACCGGTCGTATCGGGCAATCCCGCGCACGGTCAGCTCCAGCTCGGGGTGTACGGCGACCTCTTCTCGATCTGCCGCACCTACGTGGACGCCGGCAACGTGCTCGACGTCGCCACCGGGCGCATGCTCGCCGCGATGGCGGATCGCACGTGCGATCTGTGGCGCAACCGCGACTCGGGGATGTGGGAACTGCCCGAGCTGCAGCATTACACCTCGTCGAAGATGGGCTGCTGGCAGGCGCTCCGCGACGCGGTGCTGCTGGCCGAGGCCGGCGCGATCCCGGGCTCGGCCGCCCGCTGGTCGGCCGAGCGCGACCGGATCGCGGAATGGGTGGCCCAGTACGGCTGGTCCGACCGGGCGCAGTCCTACGTGATGTACCCCGGCACCACGGATCTCGACACGTCCGTGCTGCTGCACGCCGAGAGCGGGTTCGATCGCGGCGAGCGGATGTCGGCGACGATCGACGCGCTCACGGAGCGTCTCGGCGCGGGCCACCTGCTGTACCGCTACACGGGCATGGACCAGGAGGAGCACACGTTCGTCTCGTCCGCTTTCTGGCGGGCGGGCGCCCTCGCCTGCGTCGGCCGTCACGACGAGGCCGTCGCCGCGATGGACGACCTCGTCGGCCGCGCGAACGACGTGGGGGTGTTCTCCGAGATGATCGCCGAATCCGACGGCGCGTTCTGGGGCAACCTGCCGCAGGCGCTCAGCCACCTCGCGGTGGTCAGCGCCGCGCTCACGATCCGCGAGCTCGTGCCGGCGGAGGCGCTCGGTGGCCGCTGATCCGCGGGTGTTCCGAGCGGTGCGATCCGTGCTGGTCGAGAGCATCTTCTGGGACGCCCGCACCGAGGAGCTCGCGTGGGTCGACATCACCGCGGGCACGTTCCACCGGGGGCGCCTGGACGGCGATCCGGACGGGTCGGACGACCGTGTCGTGGCGCTACCCGCGCCGGTCAGCGCCGTCCAGCCGTCCACGGGCGACGGCTACGTGGCCGCGCTCAAGGACACCGTGGTGCTCCTGGACGCCGACGGGGTGATCACCGGCACGGTCGCCGCCGTGCCGCATCGACACGGCGGCATCCGTTTCAACGAGGGCAAGGTCGATCCGTTCGGACGCTTCGTCGTCGGCGCGATGAACACCACCTCGGATGCACCGGATGCGGCGCTGTACTCGTTCGGCGCGGACGGGTCGGTGCGGGTCCTGCGCGGAGGCTTCGGCGTCGCCAACGGAATGGAGTGGTCGGACGACGGTCGCGAGATGTTCGTCACCGACACGGCGACGCGGACCGTCTACCGCGGGGCGTACGGCCCGCAGGCAGAGGCGCTGGGAGCGCTCGAACCCTACCTCCGGGGCCGGATGTCGGACGGCCTGGTGCGCGCGGACGACGGTTCGTTCTGGAACGGCCTCTACGGCGACGGGGAGGTCGTGCAGTGGAGCGCCGACGGCGAGATCGCCCAGACGCTCTCCGTTCCGGCGCCGAACGTCACCTCCGTCGCCTTCGGCGGACCGGGCCGGGACACCCTGTTCGTCGGCACCGCCCGGGAGCAGCTCCGCGAGGAGGATCTCGTGTCGGCGCCGCTCAGCGGCGCCATCTTCGCCTTCACGGGGCTGGGCAGCGGCCGGCCCGTGCACACCTTCGGCGCGCCCGCAACGGCACGTTGATCCGGAATCGGGCGACACCGTCGCCCGGAGAGAAAGGACAGGACATGGACCTCGGTATCGCCGGCAAGAAGGCACTGATCACCGGAGGCGACTCCGGTATCGGATGGGAGACGGCGCAGCTCCTGCTCGACGAGGGCGCGACCGTGGTCATCAGCGACCTCGACGCCGCCGCCCTCGACAAAGCCGCATCGAAGCTCGCGGCCGAAGAAGGCCGTCTGTTCGCCTTCGCGGCCGACATCACCAGCCTGGACTCGCTGGCGGAGCTCGACGCGAACGTCCAGGAAGCGGTCGGCGACATCGACATCCTGGTGCAGTCCGCCGGCGTCACCGGCGCGCAGGGGCTCTTCCACGAGATCAGCGACGAAGGCTGGACCAAGACGATCGAGATCGACCTCCTGGGGCCGGTGCGCCTGATTCGTCAGTTCCTTCCTGCCCTTCGGACCGGCGGATGGGGCCGGCTCGTGCTGCTCGCCTCGGAGGACGCGGTGCAGCCGTACGACGACGAGCTGCCCTACTGCGCGGCGAAGGCCGGCATCCTGGCGCTCGCGAAGGGTCTCTCGCGCAGCTACGCCTCCGAGGGGCTGTTGGTCAACGCGGTCTCACCCGCCTTCATCCACACGCCGATGACCGACGCGATGATGGCCAAGCGCGCCGACGAGCTCGGCGTGACGAAGGTCAAGGCGATCGAGTCGTTCCTCGCCGAGGAGCGTCCGTACATGGAACTCGGGCGCCGGGGCGAGCCCGCCGAGGTCGCCGCGGTCATCGCCTTCCTCTGCTCGGAGCGCGCGTCGTTCGTCAACGGCTCGAACTACCGGGTCGATGCCGGATCCGTGGCCACGATCTGAGGATCGGGTGTCTCGAACGGGCCCCGGCCGGGCGGTTTCTCGGTTTTCCGCGCGGCCGGGCCCCTACGATCGGACCATGACACACTCTGCCGATTCCTCCGACAGTCATGAACCCAGCGCCCGGGTGACCCCGGGCGCGTCCGTGTGCACACAGGAGGTCGGCCGATGAACGGCGACCTCCTTCTCAATATCGTCCTCGTCGTCGTTTTCGTCCTGATCGGTGGCGTGTTCGCCGCGACCGAGATGGCTCTCGTCACGCTTCGCGAGAGCCAGGTGAACGCGCTCGCACAGCGCGGCAAGCGCGGGCAGAAGGTCGCCGACCTCGCCCGCAACCCCAACACGTTCCTCTCGGCCGTGCAGATCGGCGTCACGGTGGCGGGCTTCGCGTCGGCCGCGTACGGTGCGTCGTCGATCGCTCCGTCGGTCGCGCCGCTGTTCGTGGGCTGGGGCGTCGGCGAGACCGCTGCATCCACTCTCGCGACGATCGTGCTGACGCTGATCATCGCGTACCTCTCGCTCGTCCTCGGCGAGCTGGTGCCCAAGCGACTGGCGATCCAACGCAACGCCCAGTTCGCCTACGGCGTCGCCCCCATCCTGAGCGGCTTCGCGCGGCTCATGCGCCCGGTCATCTGGCTGCTGTCGGTCTCGACGAACCTGCTCGTGCGCCTGCTCGGCGGCGACCCGAACAAGAGTGGCGAGGAGATGACCGAGGAGGAGCTGCGCGACATCGTCTCGAGCCACGAAGGGCTCCCCGACGACGAGCGCCGCATCCTCGACGACGTCCTGTCGCTGCGGCACCGCCAGCTGAGCGAGGTCATGCGCCCTCGCCCCGAGGTGGTGGCGCTCGACGCGCAGGGCTCGGTCGCCGACGCCATCGGCCAGGTGCACGATCTTCCGTACTCGCGCTACCCGGTCGTCGACCAGTCCATCGACGACATCAGCGGGTTCGTGCACGTGCGCGACCTGTTCGAGGCGGCGACCGACGATCCGGCCCGCCCCCTCCACACGATCGCACGCCAGATCACGTACCTCCCCTCGACCGCACGGGTCCTGCCGACCCTCACAGCCATGCGGGCGGAGGGGCATCAGATCGCCGTCGTCGTCGACGAGTACGGCGGCACGGACGGCATCGTGACCCTGGAAGACCTCGTCGAGGAGGTGGTCGGTGAGATCTTCGACGAGTACGACACCGACATCACCGCCGATCTCGCGGCCGGCGATGCCGGGCGCGTGGACGGACGACTGAACCTGCAGGACTTCGAGGAGGCCACCGGGATCGCGCTCCCCCGCGGCACCTCCGACACGATCGCGGGCTACGTGGTCGAGCGGCTGGGCCGCCTCGCCCGGGTCGGCGACACGATCGAGGTTCCCGGAGCGACCGTGCAGGTCGCCGCTGTCGACCGTCGCCGCATCTCGGAACTCCTGGTCACGCGGCCCATCGGCGACGACGACGCCGACGCCGCATCCGACCAGGACTGACCGTGGAGGACCCCGGTCGCCCCGCAGGGCGCCGGGGTCCTCTCCCGTGGCCTACCGTGGAAGGGTAGGAGCGCGCGCCATCCCCGTCACGGCGGCATCCTGCCCGGAAGGACACCCCCGTGAAGATCGCCTCTTCCGCCGACTGGCGCGAGAACATCCCCTTCGAGACACCGTTGCTCGTGTCCGAGCTGGCCCCCGGAGAACCGGGTCGCTGCGCAGGATGCGGCGCCGCATCCGCTCCGCTGCCGCGCACGGAACTGTGGGCGGTCAAGCACCGGCATCCGAACGACCACAGCGGTTTCGTGCGGTTCTACTGCGCCGAGCACAAGCCGGAGCCGAAGCCAGTCGCCGTCGTCGCCCCGACCCCCGCGACGCGAGCGACCCCGGCACGGAAGAAGGCCACCGCACCGCGGCAGCCCTCGACCAAGCCCAGCATCCCCGAGCGGGCTCGCGCCGTGTGCCCGGACTGCTTCGTCGAGGCCAACGCGAACGGCGTGTGCGGAATGTGCGGCGAGAAGGTCGGCTGACCACGACACGCGGCGCGCACCTGCGCTACTCTCCCCCTGCGTCGATCCGCGACGCGCAAAGGGGGGAACATGAACACGGAGAGCTGGTGGGACGCCTACGCGGCGTGGACCTCGGCCTGGTACGTCTCGATTCCGAGCCTGGTGATCGCCGTGCTGCAGATCGCGGGCACCTGGGCGACGTTCCGGAAGGCCGGGCGGCCCGGCTGGGCGGCGATCGTGCCGTTCTACAACGCCTACACCTACCTCAAGGTGGGCCAGAAGCCCGGCTGGTGGCTGATCCTGTGGATCCTGCCGATCGTCGGCCTGGTCATCACGATCATCACCGCGCTGGCGATCGCGCGGAACTTCGGCCGCTCGGCGCTCTTCGGCGTCGTCGGGCTGTGGTTCTTCCCGTTCGTCGGATACCCGATCCTGGGATGGGGCAGCGACACCTACCGGCCCGTGGACGACGGGTCGATCCCGCCGTCCACGGCGCCGCAGCCGGCCTGAGGCCGCTCAGCCGAGCAACGTCTCACCGATGTACCCGCCGGGCGCGCACCCCGGCGGGATCGCGAACACGGCGGAACCGATCGGCGTCGTCCACTCGTTGAGCAGATCGAGCTCGTCGAGCCGCCGTTGGATCGGCACGAACTGACGCTCCACATCGGCCTGGAACGACACGAAGATCAACCCGGCGTCGGAGATCGCACCGGCGCCGGGTGCGTCGTCGTAGTTGTAACCGCGGCGGAAGATCTTCTCGCCCTCGTTCTCACTGCGTGCGCGTCGCAGGTGTGAGAACTCCGGGATGACGGGGAACCCGATGGCCGTGGTCGCGGCGAAGTCGGGTTCGTCGAACTCCGCGGTACCGGTCAGCGGCGCGCCCGTGGACTGGAAGCGTCCGACCGACTGGTCGCGTCCCGGGCGGTCGAGGCGATCCCACGCATCCAGATCCATGTGGATGCGTCGTACGACCGCGCCGGTGCCGCCGGCGAGCCATCCCTCCTCCGCCCACACCACACGATCGAACTCCGTCGTGCCCGGAAGCGGGTTGGACGTGCCGTCGACCTGACCGAACAGGTTGCGCATCGTCGTGCCGGGGCGCTCCGAACCGTGCGCACGTCGGAAGCCGCGCTGCGTCCAGCGCACGGAGGTGAAGCTCCGCGCGTCCTTCAGCAGCATGCGCACGGCGTGCGCGACGGTCACCTGATCGTCGGCCGCGACCTGGACGAGCAGGTCTCCGTCACCGAAGTCCGGCCGGAGGCGGTCGATCGTGAAAGCGGGAAGCGGAGCGAGCCAGGACGGCACGGCGCCTCCCGCTCGCGCGACGAGACCGGGGCCGAACCCGAAGGTGACGGTCAGACGCGCGGGCGTGACGGCGAGCTCCGGCTCCGAGTCGGCCAGCGCGGGTTCGCCCTGCGTCATCCGCGCGGCGTCGTCGCTGAGGATGCGCAGGAGCCGGCGCAGTCCCTCCCGGTCGACCTCGGGCGCGAGATCGAGCGCGACGAACACGGCGTGCGCCTGGGCATCCGTGTCGATCCCGGCCTGGTGCGCACCGTGGAAGGGCACCGTCGCCGTGCCGTTCAACGGAGTCGATGCCCCGGCCTCGGCCGTGCCGCCGCCGCGGACGGCCGCATCGATGCCGATCGCCGCGACGGCGCCCACCCCGGCGACAGCCCCTCCGAAGAGGAACTGCCGCCGGGTGGCGCCGGTGCGATCGGTGCGGGGTGTGCGATCGCGTGCGGGCATCAGTGCTCCATGTCCATGTCCGCGTCGCCGCCCTCGTAGTTCTCGTTGGCACCGGCGTAGTCCTTCACCGGCGCCGTGAACGTGAACCGCGAGTCGTCGGCGAAGACGAGCGTGAACGTGACCTCGTCCCCCGCGACGAGCGGCGCTGCGAGGTCCATCAGCATGATGTGGTCGCCGCCGGGAGCGAGATCGAGCGAGCCGTGCGCCGGGATGACGAAGCCGCCCTCGATCTGACGCATGACCATCGCGCCGGACTCGTTCTCGACGGTCTCGTGCAGCTCGAGCATCGAGGAGGCCTCGGAGAGGGCGGCGGTGACCGTCACGTCGGTGTCGCCGTCGTTCTCGATCGAGCCGAAGCCGGCGGACATCCCGGAGTCGGCGGACGTGACCCACGCGTCGGTGACCGAGATCGCATCGGCGGCGGGCGCGGCATCGGTCACGGCGGGTGCCGGGGCGCCCGCGCACCCGGTGAGGGCGAGAGCGGCCAGCGCGAGGCCGACGATGCCGGCGCGGGTGCGGAAGGAGAGAGTGTTCATGAGTGTGCCTTTCGAGAGGAGGGACGGCCGGTCACGGACGCGGGCCGTCGGCGTCGTCGGCGGGGTCGCGACGACGCAGGAGGTGGATGATGAGCAGGACGGCGGTCGCGACGATCGCACCGCCGAGACCGATGAGAACGACCCGGACCACGCCGCCGTCCTCGGACGCCGCGGTGTCCGTGCCCGCGGCGTCGGGGGCCGCCGTGCTCGCCGCCTCGGAGGGCGACGCGCTCGGTACGGCGGTGCGCACGAGCGGCTCGGCGTCACCGACGGCGAACGGGATGACCCCCGAGATCGGATGGCCATCGCTCGAGACGACGCGCCACCGCACCTCGTATCCCCCGTCGGGCATGTTCTCCGTCAGGGGGACGGACACCGAGGTGCCCGAGACGACAGCGGGACCGGCGACCCAGTCGTGATCATCGGCGTCGGCCACGATGACGAGGGCCCCGACGTCGAGGACCTCGGCCGAGTAGTCGAGCTCGATGGCTGTGGGAGCGGCGGCGAGCTGCTCGCCGTCGGTGGGCGTGCTCGCGACGAGTTCGTCGTGAGCGGATGCGGGCAGTGCCGCGGTCAGAACGACCACGGCGGCCAGCCCCATCCCTGCCGCGAGAACGCGGAATCGGGACATGGAGAAACCTTCCGTCGAACGCCCGAAGGCGTCGGAGATGCCGGGAGACCCGGCGCGGGCGCAGGCGTGCGCGGGAACACGGGAGCGCACGGCGTGCCCGTGTGAGCGCCTCCCCACCGCGCAGCGGTCGGGACAGCGGATCAGATCGCGGAGGCGAGCGGCGGACCGCGGCGAGGAAGGAGCGCCGGTGCCGGTGCCGACGGAGGCGGCGGGAGAAGACGGTGCGCAGCCGCGTGGATGCGGCGCGCGACGACGGGACGAGGAACCCGGATGGCGGCGAGGATCCGGCGACGTACCCACCGGGTGATCTCGCCCTGCAGCGCGAGGAGCGCCAGCAGCGCGCGTTCACCCCGGTGCAACGCCAGGACGGTCACGGCCCCGGCGGCGACGTGCCACATCCACATCGTGGCATCGGCGACGAGGGCGGCCGACGACGCGTCGGGCGCCGACATGACCATGCCGGCGGTGTGCACGTGTCCGGCCGGGATCGCGGAGCCTGCGGACGGGGCGAAGGTGCCGAGAACGAAGAGCAGGTGGAAGAGCACCTGGCTGAGGGCGACGCCGATGCCGGTGCGGATGACCGAGGTCCGGCGGCCGGACAGCGCCAGGCACACCACGACCGACAGCAGCCACGGCACGACGATGCCGATCCAGGCCGGCATCTGCCCACCACCGGCGACGTGCGAGAGCAGAGCGACGAACGTCGCCACGGAGGCTGCCGTGACACCGCGCGCGAGGCGTGGAGTCGAGGAGCGCCGCATGGCCTCATTCTCGCAGGTCACGCGACGCGTGCGGCTCTCAGCTGACGCGCAGGGCGCCCGCCTCGATGCGCGCCTCGAACGCGGTGACCTCGCCGACCTCTTCGCCGTCGATCTCGAACGCGCGGGGCTCGGAGAGCTCGACGCGCACGCGCGTGGCCTGCCCGTGGCGGGCGCTCTCGGTGCTCGTGGCGGCACGGTCCTTGTCGAAGAGACGCATCACGCCGTTGTCCCAGACCGCGGCGCGGAAGGTGTCCATCCACTCGAGCGGCCCGGCGGCGCTGAGCACGAGCAGATCGAGCTGGCCGTCGTCGAGTTCGGCATCGGGGAAGAGCGTGACACCGCCCTGGATCGCGCCGCAGTTGCCGATCAGCAGCGTGTGCGCCTCGACCTCCGCGGCCTCCTCGTCGTCGACGGCGACGCTCACCGAGAGCACGCTCGAGGTCGACAGCGCGCGCCCCATCGCAGCGACGTAGGCCAGCCAGCCCGCCCGCGACTTGAGGTCGTCGTCGGTCTCGGCCAGCATCTGCGCGTCCAGGCCGAACCCGACCATCACGACGAACGCGTGGGACTCGACGCCCTTCTCCGTCGTCATGTCGACGACGCCGATGTCCATCGCCCGCGGCTCCTCCGTGACCGCACGGCGGAGGGCGGCGGGCACGCTCAGCAGCGGCACGCCGAGGTTCCGCGCCAGCAGGTTGCCGGTGCCGCGCGGCACGATGCCGAGCGTCACCCCGGTTCCGGCGAGCGCCTCGGCCACGGCGCGGACGGTGCCGTCGCCGCCCGCGGCGATGACCAGCTCGCACCCCGCCTCGACCGCGGCGCGCGCGGGACCCTGGCCCGGATCTTCGGGGGTCGTCTCGAACCACTCGGGCTCGGTGTCGGGGCTGACGGAGGCCCACGCCCGCTCCAGCTCCTCCCGCTTGGTCTTGCTCGGGTTGAAGACGATGCCGGTGCGCACGGAGGCCATGGAGACACTCTCTCACCTCGCGGGGCCCCGCCCGTACCCGTGCTATGGGGCGCGGCGGCGCGTGTCGCGGCCCACGGCGGCTTCCGATCCCCCGCCTGAGAAATGTTGTGGTCTGACCTTTCAATTCGCCGCGAAAAAGCGCACAATGAACACATGACCCGTCCCGGCTACAGCGCCATCTCCAGCTACTCCCGAGTGCAGATCCTCCACGCCCTGCAGAAGCGCGGCCAGCGGACGATCACCGAGCTGTGCGAGGCCACCGACCTGCACGCCAACACGGTGCGCGAGCACCTGCAGCGCCTGATCGACGGCGGCTACATCGTGGCCGAGACAGAGCGGCGCACGACCCGCGGACGCCCCCGCGTGCTCTACAGCACGACCTCCGACCGGCAGGGGCTGAGCGCCGTCGCCCAGCGCAAGGTGCGGGAGGCCGCCCAGCGGGGCGATCTGATGCGCCGCGTGATGCCGTGGACCGACAGCGCCGAGAGCGGCCTCTCCTCCGATGCCGTCCACCAGATCGACGCTCTGATCGAGGATCTCGGAGATGCCGGGTTCGACCCGATCGTCGACGAAGCCGAGCTCACCGTCGACATCTCCCCCTGCCCCAACGCCGGCGCGGACCCCGACCACCGCGAGACGCTGTGCGCCGTGCACCTCGGCCTGATGGACGGCGTGCTCGCCGAAGCCGGCGGGCCGCTGCGCGTCGACCGGATGGCGGCATCCTGCGATCCGCGCAACTGCGTCGTGCGCCTCATGAAGATGCGCTCCGCCGAGCCCGTCGTCAGCGGCGTGTCCAGCCCGCAGCCCGCGCGCGTCTGAGCGCGCACGCGCTCAGACCGTCGCGAGGATCCGCTCCGGCCGGCTGTAGACGTTCAACGACGGCGCGCGCACGAAGCCCGCGAGGGTGAGCCCGGAGGTGACGGCGAGCTCGACGGCGAGCGACGACGGTGCCGACACCGCGGACAGGATGGGGATGCCGGCCATCACGGCCTTCTGCACCAGTTCGAAGCTCGCCCTGCCCGACACCTGCAGCACGACCGAGCGCAGCGGCAGCAGGTCCTGGAGCAAGGCCCAGCCGATGATCTTGTCGACGGCGTTGTGGCGCCCCACATCCTCGCGGACGACGAGGAGCTCCCCCGCCGCGTCGAACAACGCGGCGGCGTGCAGTCCGCCCGTCTTGGCGAACACCGCCTGCTCCGCACGGAGCCGCTCGGGATACTCGACCAGTCGCGCCGCGTCGACGACGGCGTCATCCTCAGCCACGTCGTACCGCGACACCGTCTCGACGGCCTCGATCGACGCCTTGCCGCACACGCCGCACGAGCTCGTCGTGTAGAAGTTCCGCGCGACCTCGGGCGCCGGCGGCGCGACGCCGGGTGCCAGGGTGAGATCGAGCACGTTGTACGTGTTCTCGACGCCGCCCGTGCCCGGCCCTCCGCAGTGGATGGCCCCCGAGAACTCGTCGCGGCGGGCGATCACGCCCTCGGAGACGAGGAAGCCGGCGGCCAGCTCCACGTCGTGGCCGGGCGTGCGCATCGTGACGGCGAGTGGCGTCCCGGCGACGCGGATCTCCAACGGCTCCTCGACGGCGAGCATGTCGGCCCGACGCGTCGGCTCGGAGCCGACCGAGAGGCGCACGACGGGACGGCGCGCGGTGATCCGGCCCATGCTCAGCCCCCGATCGCGTTCATCCCGCGCGCGGGCTGCAGGAAGGAGGGGTCGTCGATCGCGTGCCCGGCGAGCTTGCCGCCCACGCAGGAGCGCAGCATCGCGTCGATCGCGGCGTCATCCTCGCCGCCGCGCATGATCGGCACGAGGTCGTACTCGGTCGTCGAGAACAGGCAGTTGCGCAGCTGTCCGTCGGCCGTCAGCCGCATCCGGTCGCAGTCGCCGCAGAACGGCGCCGTGACCGAGGCGATGACGCCGACGGTGTGCGGACCGCCGTCGAGCGTCCAGCGCTCGGCGGGAGCGCCGCCGCGACCGGGCACCGGCGTGAGCTCCCAGCGCGTGCGCAGCGCCTCGAGGATCTCGTCCCGCGTGACCATGCGCGTGCGGTCCCAGGTGTGACCGGCATCCAGCGGCATCTGCTCGATGAACCGCATCTGCGCGCCGTGCTCGACGGCGAAGGCCACGAGATCGACGAGCTCGTCATCGTTCACGTCGCGCATCGCGACGGCGTTGAGTTTGAGGGGCCGGAGTCCGGATGCGGCCGCCGCGGCGATCCCCTCCAGCACGTCGTCGAGCCGGTCCCGGCGGGTGAGCGCGGCGAAGCGCTCGCGCTGGATCGTGTCGACCGAGATGTTGAGGCGCTGCAGTCCCGCATCCACCAGGGCGGGAAGCACCTCGGGGAGCCGGATGCCGTTGGTCGTCATGGCGATCGAGACGGGGCCGTCGGGGCTCTCGATGACGGACAGCCGCCGCACCACGTCGACGATGTCGCGGCGCAGCAGCGGCTCGCCGCCGGTCAGCCGGAAGGTCGTGATGCCCGCGGCGGCCGCGACCCGCGCCACGCGCTCGATCTCGTCGATGGTCAGGATGCTCTCGCGGGCCAGCCATTCGTTGCCCTGCTCGGGCATGCAGTAGGTGCACCGCAGCGAGCATCGGTCGGTGAGCGAGATGCGCAGATCCCGGTGCACGCGACCGAAACCGTCGACGAGGGGGGACCCCGGCGCCGACGCCTGGGCGACAGGCGGGCGGGAGCGGATGGCCACGGGGACAGCCGTCATCGCCGGGCCTCCGCTCGCTCATCCGCCATGCACCGAGCGTACGGCCCTCTCCGCGGGTGTCGGGCCGTGCGACCCCGAAACGCGCTCTCGGATTATTCACGGCCAGCACTCGGATTAGTGGTCTTACCTTTTGCGAAACTAGGTCCAACCTGCGTCGACCCCGTCTCGAAGACGACCCCGGCCGCCGCAGCCGAGAAGGGGACGCTCGATGGAATTCTTGGATCCGCTCGCGCTCGCGCGCTGGCAGTTCGGCCTCACGACGCTGTACCACTACCTGTTCGTGCCGCTCACGCTCGGGATGGGTCTGATCGTCGCGATCTTCCAGAGCGCGTGGGTGCGCACCGGCCACACCAAGTGGCTGCAGCTCACCCGGCTGTTCGGCAAGATCTTCCTCATCAACTTCGCCATGGGTGTCGTCACCGGCATCGTGCAGGAGTTCCAGTTCGGCATGAACTGGTCGGCCTACTCGCGCTTCGTCGGCGACGTCTTCGGCGCTCCCCTGGCATTCGAGGGGCTGCTGGCGTTCTTCTTCGAGGCGACCTTCATCGGTCTATGGATCTTCGGGTGGGATCGCCTGTCGCGGCGCCTGCACCTCGCCACCATCTGGATGGCGTGGATCGGCGCGGTGATGTCGGCGTACTTCATCCTCGCCGCCAACTCGTTCATGCAGAACCCGGTCGGCTACCAGATGGCCGAGGACGGCGGTCGCGCCGAGCTCACCGACATCTTCGCCGTGCTGACCAACCGCGTCGCGCTGGCCACCTTCCCTCACACGATGTTCGCCGCGATCATGTTCGCCGCGGCCGTCGTCGTCGCGGTGGCCGCCTGGCACATGGCGCGCTCGCAGCACGTCGAGGCCATGCGTCCGGCCCTCCGGCTCGGGATGTGGATGGTGCTCGGCTCGTTCATCGGCGTCGCGCTGTCGGGCGACCAGCTGGGTCTGCAGATGGTGGCGACGCAGCCCATGAAGATGGCCGCGGCGGAGGCGCTGTACAACACCGCCTGCGGGGCGGATGCGTCGTTCTCGCTCTTCTCCCTCGGCACCCCCGACGGGACGAGCGAGATCTGGTCGCTCCGCGTGCCGTACCTGCTGTCGTTCCTGTCCACCCACACCCTCGACGGCTGCGTGGAGGGCATCAACAACCTCAACGCGGACTACACCCAGGCGTGGCCGATGTTCGCCGACCAGCTCGGCGGCGAGCTCCCCTTCGCCCCGGTCATCTGGGTCACCTACTGGTCGTTCCGCTGGATGATGGGCTTCGGCGCGGTCGCCGCCCTCATCTCCGTCGTGGGCCTGTGGATCACGCGCAAGAAGGCCACGCGCACCGTCCCGCAGTGGGCATGGCGCGTCGCGATCTGGTCGGCTCCGCTGCCGCTGCTCGGCAGCCTCACCGGGTGGGTGTTCACCGAGATGGGCCGTCAGCCGTGGATCGTGTTCGGCCTGATGCTGACCGAGGACGGCGTCTCCCCCAGCGTCCCGGGGTGGAACGTGCTCATCTCGCTCATCGCCTTCACGCTGATCTACGCGGTGCTGGCCGTGGTCGAGTTCGGCCTCATCCTGAAGGCCGCGCAGAAGGGCCCCGAGCCGATCCCCGAGAAGTCGCCCGACGGCGACTCCGACGACGCCGACACCTCCGTCCCGACGACGGTCTACTAGGAGAGCGCCATGGACCTTCCCTACATCTGGTTCTTCATCGTCGGCATCCTGTTCGTCGGCTACTTCGTCCTCGACGGCTTCGACTTCGGGGTCGGGATGTCGCTGCCGTTCCTCGGAAAGGACGACATCGGGCGCCGTCAGATCATCAACACGATCGGCCCGGTCTGGGATCTCAACGAGACCTGGGTGATCGTCGCCGGCGCGTGCCTGTTCGCGGCCTTCCCGGAGTGGTACGCCACCCTGTTCAGCGGCTTCTACCTGGCGCTCCTGCTGATCCTGTTGGCGCTCATCGTGCGCGGCGTCTCGTTCGAGTACCGCCACCAGCGCGACAGCCTGCGGTGGAAGAAGGGGTTCGACACGATGATCGTCGTCGGCTCCGCGGTGCCGGCGTTCCTCTGGGGCGTCGCGGTGGCCAACATCGTGCAGGGCGTGCCGCTGGACGCCGACCACGAGTTCACCGGCTCGCTCCTCACCCTCCTCAACCCCTACGGGCTGCTCGGCGGCCTGACGACCCTGCTGCTGTTCTTCACCCACGGCGTGTACTTCGTGGCGCTGAAGACCGACGGGCAGGTGCGGAAGGACGCGCGCGCCCTGGCGGCGAAGTCCGGACTGCTCACGGTCGTCGTGGCCGCGGCGTTCCTGGTGTGGACCGTGCTGAACGCCGCGGGCGCCGCCGCTCCGGCGCTGATCCTGGTGATCGTCTGCGCAGCCCTCGCCGCCCTCCTGCTCGTCGCGTCGCTGCTGGCGAACGCGACCGACCGCGAGGGCTGGGCGTTCGGTTTCGGCGCCGCGACCGTCGCGTTCGCGGTGCTGGCCCTGTGGCTCGCGCTGTTCCCGAACGTGATGCCCTCCAGCACGGACCCCGCGGGCACCCTGACGATCGAGAACGCGTCGAGCACCGACTACACCCTCACGATCATGACGTGGGCCGCGGTGATCTTCCTGCCGCTGGTGCTGCTGTACCAGGGCTGGACGTACTGGATCTTCCGCAAGCGCGTCACCCGCTCGCGGATCGAGAAGGCGGCCGCTGTCGCCCATTGAGACCGCCGCCGTGCGGTTCGGTCCCCTTCGGACCGCACGGCGGCACCTCCGTCCGCGACCTCGCCGCGGACGGGTCCGCGAACAGATGAGGCAGGATCGTCTTGTGACCACGGATGCCGCCGACGCGCCCCCGCGCGAGAGCAACCGGCCCGTCGACCCGCGCCTGCTGCGTTACAGCACCGCGTCGCGGGC
Source organism: Microbacterium sp. NPDC089189 (assembly GCF_040685095.1). NCBI lineage: Bacteria > Bacillati > Actinomycetota > Actinomycetes > Micrococcales > Microbacteriaceae > Microbacterium > Microbacterium sp. NPDC089189. The sequence goes on along the minus strand of NZ_JBFBHG010000005.1, from coordinate 129,821 downwards.
GTTCCTGGTGGTCACCGCCGCGATCGTGTTCGCGCAGACCGGTGTGATCATCGGGTTCGCGTGGCTGCTCACCTGGACGCTCGTCGGAGCCATCGAGGGAGCACCGATCGAGTCGCTCCTGCCGGCACTCGCGGGCGCCGCCGGGCTCGCCCTCATCCGTGGGCTCCTCATCGCCGCCTCCGAGCGGACGTCGGCCATCGGCGCCGCCCGCGCCTCGCTGCAGCTGCGTGACGGGCTCGTGCGCGCGGTCGAGCGTCTCGGCCCCGCCTGGCTCTCGCAGCGCAACAGCTCGGCGCTGGCGATCACCGCGGGCCACGGCCTCGAAGCACTCGACGCCTACTTCGGCCGCTACCTGCCGCAGCTGGTCGCCACGGCCATCACCCTGCCCATCCTGCTGCTGACGATGCTGATCGCCGACCCGCTGTCGGGGATCATCGTCGTGCTCACGATGCCCCTCATCCCGGTGTTCATGGTGCTCATCGGGCTCGCGACGCGCACCGTGCAGAAGCACCAGTACGCGACGCTGCAGCGGCTGGCCGCGCGCTTCTCCGACACGATCGCCGGGCTCGGCACGCTCAAGGTGTTCGGGCGTCATCACCGCGCCGCCGACAGCATCGAGACCGTCACCCGCGACTACAAGCGCGAGACCATGACGGTGCTGCGGGTGTCGTTCCTGTCGGGCTTCGCCCTCGAGTTCCTCGCCTCCATCTCGGTCGCGATCGTGGCGGTGGAGATCGGCTTCCGCCTCCTGGGCGGGCACATGCCGCTGCTCGTCGGGCTCTTCGTGCTGCTCCTGGCCCCCGAGGCCTACCTCCCGCTGCGGCAGGTGGGCGTGCAGTTCCACGCCGCCGCCGAGGGCGTGGCCGCCACGGACGAGATCTTCACCACCCTCGATGCCGCCCGCGCCCTCCCCGCCCCTGCCCCTGCTCCGGCCGCCGGTAGTGGCTCCGCAGGCGGTGTCGCCGGTGGTGTCGCCGGTGATGTCGCCGGTGGTGGTGCCGCCGCCGGTTCTTCTCACGCCGCCACCTCTGCTCATTCGTCGCAGATGCGGGGTGGCGCGGAGCGCAACCCCGCATCTGCGACGAATGAGCTGCTGACGGCGCGGGGGATGACGGTGCGCCGGGGCGAGTACCTCATCGGGCCCGTCGACCTCACGGTGCGCGCCGGCCAGGTGCTGCTGCTGGAAGCCCCGAGCGGCGCCGGCAAGTCGAGCATCATCGCCGCGCTCCTCGGCTTCGCGCCGTTCGAGGGCGTCCTCGAGGTGGCCGGCCGCGCGTGCGACACGGATGCGGCCGCGCGCGGGATCATCGCCTGGTCCGGGCAGCGGGCGGGGCTGCTGGCGGGCACCGTGGCCGAGAACGTCAGCCTGGGCGACCCGCATCCCGATCAGGCCCTCGTGAGCCGCTGCCTCGCCGAGGCACGCGTCGATGTCAGCGCCGACGTCACGCTCGGCGCGACCGGCGCCGGCCTCTCGGGCGGTCAGGCGCAGCGGGTGGCCGTCGCCCGGGCGCTCTACCGCCTGCGGCGCACGTCCGCGCGCGTGCTCGTCCTCGACGAGCCGACGAGCGCATTGGACGCCGACATCGAGGCCGCACTGTGGGAGACCGTGCGGCGTGTCGCCGACGACGAGGATGCGGGGGTGCTGCTCGTGTCGCATCGCACCTCGGCGCGCGCCATCGCCGACACCGTCGTCACCCTGCCACTGCCCACCGGCGTGCCCGTCGACTCCGAGACGGAGGACGCCCGATGAGGACCACCGACGTTCTGCGCTCTGCCCAGCCACCGCTCCGCCAGTTCTCGTGGGCGCTCGCGGCGGGCGTCGGCACCGCTGTCAGCGCGATCGCCCTGCTCGGGGCCAGCGCCTGGCTGATCGCGCGCTCCGCCGAGCAGCCGGCCGTCATGTACATCACCGCCGTCGTCGTCGCGATCCGCGCGTTCGCGCTGGGCCGCGGGGTGTTCCGCTATCTCGAGCGGCTCACCGGGCACGACGCGACTCTGGGGCGCCTGGCGATCGTGCGCGCGGCTCTCGTGCGCCGGATCGTGCCGCTGGCGCCCGACGGGCTGGGAACCACACGGCGCGGCGCCCTGCTCTCGCGCCTCGTCGATGACGTCGATGAACTGCAGAACCTCCCGCTGCGCGTCGTGATGCCGCTCGGCGTCGCCGGTCTCGCCTCGCTCGCGAGCGTCGTGTTCGTGGCGCTGCTCTCTCCCCCGGCCGGCGCCGTGCTCGCCGTCTGCCTGATCGTCGCCTTCGCGCTGGCGGTCTGGGTGGGCTGGCGCGCAGGCGCTCGCGCCGAGCGCGCCGTCGCGCCGCTCCGCTCACGCCTGGCCGACGCGCTCGTCGACGAGTTGACCTCGCTCGACGTGCTCACCGCCTTCGATGCCACCGACACCGCGCACGCCCGCATCCGCGCCGCCGACGAAGACCTCCGCGCGGCCACCGTGCGGAGGGCGGGCGCGCAGGGTCTCACCTCGGGTGCGGTGTCGCTGCTCGCCGGGGTCGCCTCGCTGTTGACGCTCGTCGCCTGCATCGGCGTCCTCGGGCAGGGCGGATTCGATGGGCCCGCACTCGCCGTCGTCGTGCTGCTGCCGATGGCCATGTTCGAGGTGTTCGGGCCCGTCCCGCTCGCCCTCGCTTCGTGGCGCCAGGTGCGGACCGCGGCGGAGCGCATCGCTGCCACGGTGCCCGACGAGGTGCCCGCCGGGCTCCCGCGGGACGAGCCCGCGCCCACCGGCGTCGCGCCCACCCTCGGCGCAGGCCTGACGCTGCGACGCGTCGGCGCACGCTGGCCGGATCGCCCCGCCGGCAGCACCGCGGCCGATGGCGGCGCGGCCGCATCCGTCGACGACGCGGGACGACTCGTCGACATCGACCTGCGGGTCGCCCCCGGCGAGCGTGTGCTGGTCACGGGCCCGAGCGGCGCCGGCAAGACCACGCTCGCACACGTGCTCGTGCGCTTCCTCGACTACGACGGCTCGTACCGGATCGGGGATGTGGAGGCTCGCGACATCTCCGGCGACGACCTGCGCCGCACCGTGGGCCTGTGCGAGCAGTCGCCGTACCTCTTCGACGAGTCGCTGCGCCAGAACCTGCTCTTCGCCCGCGACACGGCGCGCGATGACGACCTGTGGGACGTGCTCGAGCGCGTGGGCCTGGGCTCATGGGCGCGAGGGCGCGGCGGCCTCGACGCGTCGCTCGGCGAACGCGGCGCACTCGTCTCGGGCGGGCAGGCGCAGCGCATCGCGCTCGCCCGCGCGCTGCTCGCCGCGTTCCCCGTGCTCGTCCTGGACGAGCCGACCGCGGGCGTGGACCCCGCCGCATCCGACGCCCTGCTGACCGACCTGCTCGGCGCCGTCGGCGAGGACCGCGCCGTCATCCTCGTCTCGCACGTGGCGGTCCCCGCCGGACTCGTCGACCGCGAGGTGCGCCTGGAATCCGGCCGCCTGGCCTAGCCCCCTCGGCTCGACGCGCCTCCTCTCCTGTCGGCGTCGCCTCGCGCTGGGCGACCCCAACGACATCGGCGGGAGGAGATCGAGCGAAGGGAGGACCGAAACCCGCGGATGGGTCCTCCGCTGGCTCGATCCCCTCCGCTCGGCGGCGACGCGGCGGCGCAGCGCGGCGCAGCAGCAGGGCGGCGCAGCAGCGCACCGCGACAGCGGGCCGCGGTGAGCTGCCTCAGAGGGCGAGGGCGAAGGCCTGCGCGCCCGGCGGGGAGGGCAGGCGCACGAAGCCGAGGCGGTCGTAGAAGGCGGCGGCGCCGGTGTTGTCGGCGGCGGCCACGAGATGGACGCCCGTCACGCCGCGGAGGCGGAGCTCCTCGAGGGCACGGTCGATGAGCCGGCGTCCCCAGCCCTGTCCCTGGAGCTCGGGCAGCAGGTCGATGTGCAGGTGCGCGGGATGCGTGTCGCCGAACGGCTCCGCGCCGGCCCGGCGGGCGTCGGCGTACGCCAGCAGGTCGCGCGTGCGGTCTGCCGCCTCGGGCACCGCGAAGCGCGCCCGGCGGCCGGGCCACCACGACTCCCCGAACCAGTCCTCGAACGCACGCGTGTCGTCCGTGGCCACGACGTAACCGGCCACCCGATCGTCATCGGTGGCGACCACGAACGCGAGATCGGGATGACGCGCCACGTACGGCAGGACGAAGATGTCGCCCCAGAGCGCATCGTCCTCGAGCAGGCCCGTCGCATCGGCCCCGGCATCCGCGGTGCGCAGGCAGATGTCGGCGAGCGCGGCCTCGTCGCCGGCACGGAACGGGCGGATGCGGCTCATGCTCCGAGCCTAGGACGAGCCCCCGATCGCCGCGCCGCCGCTATGCCGGAAGCACTCGAACGTCGTCGGCGTCGACGGCCAGACGGAGGGGGGTGCCCGGACGCAGATCGTGGACGGCGAGGTCGTCGAGGGTCGCGTCGACCGCGATTCCGGCGTCGACGGTGTGGATGCGGACACCGCTGAGCGTCGGCTCGACCCGGGCGACGGTGGTGCGCCACGTCCCGCCCGCCTCCGCCCCCTCCGCCGCCTCCGCCGAGGACGCCGCGACGATGCGCACCCGCGCGGGACGGAACACCGCGGCCACCTCGGCGCCGCGCGCCGCACCGGGCACGTCGGGTGCGGGCACGGTGATCGCGCCGCAGCGGATGCCGCCGGGCACCGCGGTGCCGATGATCCGGTTGAGCCCGGCGAGCGCCGCGACGAAAGGGGTGGCCGGGGCGCGCAGAATGTCGCGCACCGCGCCCGCCTGGGTGACGCGACCCCCCTCGATCACGGCGACGCGGTCGGCGATGGCCACCGCATCCACGGCATCGTGGGTGACGAACACGCAGGTGCGGCCGGCCAGGTGCTCGCCGAGCAGGCTGCGGATGCCGTCGGCGGTCACGGGGTCGAGCGAGGTCAGGGGCTCGTCGAGGAGCACGAGCCGCGGCTCGGCGGCGAGGGCGCGCGCGATGGCGACCCGCTGCTGCTGCCCGCCCGAGAGCTCCGCGGGCCGGCGCGCACCCGCGCCGTCGAGGCCCACGCGGGCCAGCCACTGCTCGGCCTGCGCCCGCGCCGCACGGGCCGGAGCGCCCGATGCGCGCAGGCCGAAGGCGACGTTCTCGCGCACGTCGAGGTGCGGGAACAGCCGGGGATCCTGCCCGAGCAGCACTGTGCCGCGGCGCGCGGCGGCGATCTGGGCACCGGGCTCCGACAGCACGTCGCCGGCGAGCGTGATGGCGCCCTTCTGCAGCGGGATGAGGCCGGCCATCGCCGCGAGGAGCGTCGACTTGCCGGCACCGCTCGGACCCATGACCGCCACGGTCTCGCCCGCGGCCGCGGCGAGCTGCGCGGTCAGGGTGAAGCCGGGATGCGCGACCGTCACGTCGACCTCGAGCATCGCCGCGCCGGCAGCCGGACGCGCGGCGGAGACGCCGCTCATCGCACGGCCCCCGGTCGCCAGGCGCGGACGAGCAGCAGGACCAGCACGGCGGTGGCGAGAAGCAGGAGGGCGAGGGCGACGGCCGTGCTCTGCGCGACGCCCGATCCGTTGAAGGCCGTGTAGATCGCGAGCGGCATCGTCTGCGTGACCCCCGGGGCGTTGCCGGCGAACAGCGCCGTCGCCCCGAACTCGCCGATCGCCCGCGCGAAGCACAGCACGGTTCCGGCGATCAGCCCCGGTGCCGCCAGCGGCAGGGTGATCCGGCGCAGCACCGTCCAGCGCCCCGCGCCGAGCGCTGCCGCCGTCTCCTCGAACCGCGTGCCGGTGGCGCGCAGCGAACCCTCGAGAGCGAGGACGAGGAAGGGCAGCGCGACGAAGGTCTGCGCGAGCACCACGGCGGCGGTCGTGAACGGCAGCCGCACCCCGATACCGCCCAGGATGTCGCCGAACCACCCGTTGCGGCCGAAGAGGTAGAGCAGCGCCACACCCCCCACCATCGGCGGGAGCACGAGCGGCACCGTGACCAGGGCGCGGAGCACCGCCGCGACCCGCGCCCCGGAGCGGGCGATGAGCAGAGCGAGCGGCACGCCCACCAGGACGCAGATCGCGGTGGCTGTGAGGCCCGTGCCGAGCGAGAGTCCGAGCGCGGAGAGCGCCACGGGCGAGGTGATGTCGGCGGCGAATGTGGCCCACTCGACGCGGCCCACGAGAGCGACGAGGGGCAGGACGAGGAACCCGATCCCGAGGACGGCGGGGACGACGAGCGAGCGCGGAACGAACCCGCCCGTCCGCCCGCCGCGACTCATGCGGGCCCGAAGCCGAAGGACTCGAGGATCGACCGGCCGCGCTCGCCCGCCACGAACGCGACGAACGCCGCCGCGTTGCGCGGCTCGGGCGCATCGGTCAGCGCCACGATCGGGTAGTGGTTGACGACCTCGTCCGCCCCGTCCGGCACGATCGACTCGACGCCCTCGGCGTCCACCACATCGGTCGCGTAGACGAGCCCGGCATCCGCCTCACCCGCGGCGACCTTGGTCAGCACCGCCGTCACGTTCTGCTCGGAGCTCGCCGGCGTCACGGTGACTCCCGCGTTCTGCAGCAGCGTCTGGGATGCGGCGCCGCACGGCACCTCGGGCGCGCACAGCACCACCGTCGCATCGGCGTCGGCCAGATCCTCGAGCGAGGTGATGCCCGCGGGGTTGCCGGCCGGCACGGCGATGACCAGGGTGTTCGAGGCGAACAGCACCGGGTCGGCGGCGAGCCCGCCGTCGACCACCTTGGCCATGTTGTTCTCGTCGGCGGAGGCGAACACGTCGGCCGACGCGCCGCCCAGCAGCTGCGTCGCGAGCGTCGACGATCCGTCGTAGGTGATGGGCTGCACGTCGACGCCCGGGTTCTCCTCTTCGAAGGCCTCGGCGATCTCGTCGAACGCGGCGCCGAGGGACGCGGCGGCGAACACCGTGAGGCTGCCCGTGGGCGCGTCGTCGCCCGAGGGGACGGATGCGGAGGGGGCCGGATCGGCGGCCGCGCTGCATCCGACGGCCAGCAGGGATGTGGCCACGAGCGCGACGGCGGCCAGCGAGACACGGGAGAGGCGCATGTCAGTCCTTCGGGGTTTCGACCACGACGGTCGTGGCTTTGATGGAGGCGACCGCGAGCGAGCCCGGTTCGAGGGCGAGGTCGCGGGCGGATTCGGCGGTCATGAGCGAGACGACACGGTGGGGGCCGGCCTGGATGTCGACCTGCGCCATGACGCCCTCGATCTGCACGCGCGTCACCAGGCCGACGAAGCGGTTGCGAGCGCTGGAGAGCACGTCGGAGGGATCGGCCGCGGCCGACGCGACGGATGCCGCATGCTCCGCGAGCGCCGCGCCCGGGATCTCGACCGGGCTGGCATCGGTCACCGGCAGCACGCCCTGATCGATCCAGCGCCGCACGGTGTCGTCGCTGACGCCGAGCAGACGGGCCGCCTGGGAGACTTTGTAGCTGCGCATCCCCACAGCATATATCCGCATTCACGGCTCGAGACGCGCGATATGACCGCAGATGAGGAACTATCGGCGCCGGGGGCGCACCGGCATCCCGCGTGATCCACCCGGCCGCGATCCGCGGCCCGACCGCGTCCGGGGGCGCGGCGCCGGGCTAGCCTGAGGTCATGCCGTTCCCGCCCCTCGTCGAGCCCGTCGCCGCGCTGTCCGACGCCGAACGCGGGCGCACCGCGCGCCACGCCGTGCTGGCGGGCTTCGGCGAGATCTCCCAACGCCGGCTCGCAGCGGCGCGCGTGGCCGTCATCGGCGCGGGGGGCCTCGGCTCCCCCGCGATCCTCGCCCTCGCGGCCGCGGGGATCGGCGAGCTGATCGTCATCGACGACGACGTGGTGGAGCTCAGCAATCTGCAGCGGCAGGTCGTGCACCGCCGCGCCGACATCGGCCGGCCCAAGGTCGCGAGCGCCGTGCGCGTCGCCGCCGACCTCGGCGCCGAGACCGTCGTGACGACCGTTCCCGAACGCGTGACCCCGGCGAACGCGCCAGACCTGCTGCGGAACGCGCACCTCGTGATCGACGGCAGCGACACCTTCGAGACCCGCGCGGCCGTCGCCGCCGCGTGCGAGACCCTCGGCATCCCGCTGGTCTGGGGAACCCTGCAGGAGTTCGACGCCCAGGTCACCGTGTTCTGGTCCGCGCCGCCCGCGGGCACCGCCCCGGTCGTGCTGGCGGATCTCTACCCGCCCGACAGCGTCGGCGAGGTGCCGACCTGCGCGCAGGTGGGCGTGCTCGGCGCGCTCTGCCTGCAGGTGGGCGGCGTGCTCGCGATCGAGGCCATCAAGCTCCTCACCGGCATCGGCGAGCCGCTGCTCGGCCGCATCCTGCTGATCGACAGCCTGCGCGCACGCCAGCGCGAAGTGCCGTTGCTGCCGACGCGCGCGACCACGACGGCGCCCGAGCCCGGCACGGCGGCACCGAACCCGCAGCCCGCTCCCGTCGTGCGGCTCGATCCGGCGGGCGTCGCCGCGCGTCGGCGGGACGGCGTCGTGGTGCTCGACGTGCGCGAGCCGGACGAGACGGCACGCGGCACGATTCCCGGAGCGCTGCTCGTCCCTCTCGGCGACCTCCTGGCGGCCCCGGCGTCGCTCGGGCACGGCCCCTTCCTCGTCATCTGCCAGGCGGGTGCACGCGCACAGCGCGCCGCCGACGCGCTCCACGCAGCCGGCGCGAGCGCCGAGGTGCTCGCGGGGGGCATGAACACCTGGGAGGGTGACACCGCATGACGCTCCGCACCGTCGAAGAACAGCTCGCCGACGTCCTGGCCACGAGCGCCCCGCTCCCCCACGAAGAGCTCCCCCTCGCCGCGGCGGCGGGGCGCACGACGGCGGTGCCGGTCGCGGCGCGGGTCGACATCCCCGTGTTCGACAACTCCGCCATGGACGGCTTCGCCGTGCGGTACGCGGATGTGGCGGGGGTCGACGACGCGCATCCCGCACGGCTCCGGGTCGTCGCCGATCTCCCCGCGGGCACGGATCTCGACCCGTCGATCGAGGCGGGGTGCGCCGCGCGCATCATGACCGGGTCCGCGCTCCCCAGCGCGGCCGACACCGTCGTGCCGTTCGAGGACACCGTCGGAGGACTCGCCGACTCGCTCGGCGAGATCACGGTGCTGCGGGCCCCGCGGGCCATCGGCGCGCACGTCCGCCGCCGCGCCGCCGACGCCGCCGTCGGCACCGAGATCGTGCCGGCGGGCACCCTGCTCGGACCCCTGCAGCTCTCGGCGGCCGCCGCCGCGGGCGTGGCCGCCGTCACCGTGCACCGCGCACCCCGCGTCGCGGTCATCTCCACCGGCAGCGAGCTCGTGACGCCGGGCACGCCGCTCCGCCGCGGCCAGATCCCGGAGTCCAACGGGCTGCTCCTGGCGGCCCTCGCCGAGGACGCCGGGGCCGAGGTCGTGCTGCGCACGAGCGTCGACGACACCGACGCGGCCTTCCTCGCTGCCATCGCAGCGGCCACCGCCGCGGGCGCCGACGTGGTCATCACCTCCGGCGGGGTCAGCGAGGGCGCCTTCGAGGTGGTCAAGAACGTGCTGCAGGGAAGCGACGTCGCCTTCACCCGCGTCGCCATGCAGCCGGGCAAGCCGCAGGGGTTCGGGCGCCTCGCGGGCGGGGCGCTGCTGTTCGGCCTGCCCGGCAACCCGGTCAGCTCCGCCGTCTCGTTCGAGGTGTTCGTGCGTCCCGCGCTGCTGCGGTTCCAGGGCCGCACGAGCCTTCACCGGCCCGTGCTGCGTCTGCCCGCGGCCGTCGGCTGGCGCACCCCGCCCGGACGCCGCCAGTACCTGCCCGCCGCCATCGATCGTGCCGACCCGTCGCGCTGGAGCGTCCGCCCCGCCACCGCGGGCGGCTCGGGCTCGCACCTCGCCGGCGGCCTCGCGCGCGCCGAGGCGTATGCGGTGGTCGCCGCCGAGATCGACGAGGTGCGCCCCGGCGATGCGGTCGATGTCATGCTGATCTCATGAGCTTCACCCATCTGGATGCCGCGGGCCACGCCCGCATGGTCGATGTCACGGCCAAGCAGCCCACCGTCCGCTCCGCGACCGCCCGCGGCTTCGTGCGGGCCTCGCGCGAGGTCGTGTCGGCCCTGCGCGACGGATCCGTGCCCAAGGGCGATGTGCTGGCGATGGCCCGCATCGCCGGCATCCAGGCCGCGAAGCGCACGCCCGACCTGCTGCCGCTCGCGCATGTCATCGGCGTCCACGGCGCGGTCGTCGACGTGGCGATCGTCGACGACGGCGTCGAGATCGAAGCCACCGTGCGCACCGCCGACCGCACCGGCGTGGAGATGGAGGCGATGACGGCCGTGACCGTCGCCGCGCTCGCGATCGTCGACATGGTCAAGGCGCTCGACAAGGCCACGGCCATCGACAACGTGCGGATCGTGCGCAAAGAGGGCGGCAAGTCCGGCACGTGGGTGCGCCCCGACGGGGACTGACCCCGTGCTCGGCGCGGTGATCCTCGCGGGCGGCAGGGCCTCGCGTCTCGACAACATCGCCAAGCCGTGGCTGCACCGCGGCGGCACCACGCTGCTGCAGCGGACTGTGGATGCGGCGCGCACCGCCGGTGCCGCCCGACCCATCGTCGTCGGCCCGCCGCTCGAGCCCCTCCCCGCCGAGGTCACGTGGCTGCGCGAGGATCCCCCCTTCGGCGGCCCCGCGGCCGCGGTCGTCGCCGCTCTCGCCGCCCTCGATCCCACCGCGGAGTGGACGCTCGTACTCGCGTCCGACCTGCGCGATCCGCACGCCGCCGTCAGCCGCCTCGTGGCCGACCTGGCACTCGTCCCGGCCGACACCGACGGCATCTGCCTCGGCGACGCCCGCTCTCGGCCGCAGTGGCTCACGGGCGTCTATCGCACCCGCGCGCTCCGCCGCGCGGCGGAGGACATCCCCGACGCGGGCCGCGACCAGCCGATACGCATCCTGCTGGACGACCTCGCCCTCGCCGTGTTCCGCGCCGACGACGAGGTCGTGGCCGACGTCGACACCTGGGACGATGTCAAAGCGGCCGGCCTCGAGCCGCCGCACCCCCGATCAGAGGAGACGCCATGAGCGAGCACCTTCCCCCCGAGGCCCTCGACGAGTGGGCGGACGCCCTGCGCGAGCTGCTCGGCCTCGGGCCCGACGACCTGCCCGTCGCCCGGGTCCTCGACCTCGCGGGCGTCGTGGCCCGCGCGGTGGCCCGTCCCGCCGCACCCTTCAGCGCCTTCGCCGCCGGACTCGCCGCCGGGCGCGCGGGCGGATCGCCCGAGCAGGTGGAGGCGGCGATCGCCCGCATCGCGCAGCTCGCCGACGACTGGCCACGCTGATGGCACGGGTGCGCTACTTCGCCGCCGCCGAAGACCTGGCCGGGGTGTCCGAGGAGATCCGGGCCGAGTCCACCGTCAGTGCGCTCCGCGCGGCGCTGGCCGCGGAGCGCCCGGCACTCGGGCGGATCCTGCCGCGCTGCGCCCTGCTGGTGGCCGGTGCGCGGACGGACGACGACGCGTCGCTCGACGCCGACACGCTGGTCGACGTGCTGCCCCCGTTCGCCGGCGGCTGACCACCGCCCGGCGGCGAGCGGCCTCAGCCCCCGATGCCCTTCCAGGCCGTCGTTCCGTCGCTCTCGACCTGACGCTTCCACACCGGCAACTCGTGCTTGATCTGCTCGATGACCTCTCGGCAGACGGTGAAGGCGACGTCGCGGTGCCCCGAGGCGACGGCGATCACGACGGCGGCATCCCCCACGCCCAACCGGCCGATGCGGTGGCTGACGGCGACGATGGCACCGGTGTCGCCGACGGCGCGTTCCGCGACCCCGCGCAGCACGGCCTCGGCATCCGGGTGCGCGGAGTACTCCAGCGCGACGACGCCCGTGGCCGCGTCGGGATCGTTGTCGCGCACGCGGCCGATGAAGGTCGTGACGGCACCGGAGGCGGCATCCTCGACGGCGTCGAGGTGGGCGGCGACCTCGAGCGGGTCGTCGGTGATGCGGGCGATGGCGACGGTCATCAGTGGTCTCCTCCGGCGAGTTGATCGAGGATGTGCGCGGCGACGGAGAGCACGAGCGGCACACCCGAGGCGACCGCGGCGGGCTTGCCCGGAAGGTTGACGATGAGCGCCGAGCCCGTCACCCCGGCCCGTCCGCGGGTCAGCATGATGGCGGGCTTCTCCCCCGCACCCTCGCGCCGCAGAGCCTCGGCGATGCCGGGCACCTCGCGCTGGATGACGCGGGCGGTGCCCTCGGGGGTCTGATCGCGCGGCGACAACCCGGTTCCCCCCGTCGTCACGATGAGCTGCGCGCCGTCGGCGAGCGCCGCGCGCAGCGCGCCCTCGACGCTGTCGACGCCGTCCGCGACGATGCGCGCGTCACCGCAGCTCCATCCCGCGTCGCGAAGGAGCCCCACCGCGACAGGGCCGGATGCGTCCTCGCGCACGCCCGCGGCGGAGCGATCGGAGACGGTGATGACCTCGGCGCGGCGCATGCGAGCCAGCCTATTGCCCGGATCCCCCGCCGGCCGCGGCGGCGGAGGCGCCCGCGGCATCGTTCGCGCTCTCGGCCGCGGCCTCCGCCCGCGCCTCGGCCGCCTGCGCGATGCTGAGCGCCATCCCGCGGAAGATGAACCCGTGGAAGGGCAGCACCGCCAGCCAGTAGAGGCGCCCCGAGAGCCCGCGGGGGAAGAACACCGCGCGCTGGTCGTACCGCGCGCCGTCGCCCTCGGGTATGGCTCGCAGTTCGAGCCACGCGAGGCCCGGCACCTTCATCTCGGCGCGCAGGCGCAGCATCCGCCCCGGCTCGACGGCTTCGACGCGCCAGAAGTCGATCGCGTCGCCCACGGCCACCCGGGTGCGACTGCGCCGGCCTCGCCGCAGGCCCACGCCGCCCACGACGCGATCCATCCAGCCGCGGATCGCCCAGAGCAGGGGCGTCGAGTACCACCCGTTCGCGCCGCCGATGCCCGAGATGACCGCCCACAGCTCCTCCACCGGGGCGTCCGCGTGCGCAGTCTGCTCATCGGTGTAGACGGTGCGCCCCGCCCAATCGGGGTCGCCGGGCAGCGGGTCGCTCGGCACTCCCGACACATCGGCGTCCTGCCAGCTGGTCTCGATGTCGTCCGCGTCGACGCGTCCGAGCGCGAGCCGCACCGAGCTGCGGTAGTCCGTCAGCCCCGCGGCGGGACGGGGAACCACCTCGTCGATGTCGCGGTCCTTGACGACGCACTCGTTCTCGAGCGAGGCGATGAGGGGCCGCGCGATGGAGCGCGGCACGGGGGTGACCACACCCACCCAGTGCGAGGCCAACCCCGGGGTGAGCACGGGGAGGGGCGCGATGGGCCGTTGCGGTAGACCGGCCTCGACCGCGTAGCCGTTCATCATCTGTCCGTAGCGCGGGGCGTCCGGACCGCCCACATCGAACGCACGGCTCACCGCGGGGTCGACGCGTGCGGCACCGAGCAGGTAGTGCAGCACGTCGCGCACGGCGATCGGCTGCACCCGGTTGCGCACCCACCTCGGGGCGGGCATGTACGGCAGCACCTCGGTGAGGTGGCGCACCATCTCGAACGAGGCGGAGCCCGACCCGATCACGATGCCGGCCTGCAGGACGATGGTGGGCACACCGCTGGCGAGGAACACCTCGCCCACCTCCACCCGGCTGCGCAGGTGCGGCGAGAGGCGCACGCCCGCGGGGTGCAGAGCGCCGAGGTACACGATGCGCGACAGGGATGCGGCGGCCACCGCCGCGGCGACCGTCCGGGCGGCGTGCAGATCCGCATCCTCGAACCCGGCTCCGGCGCCCATCGAATGCACCAGGTAGTAGAGGACGTCCACGTCGTCCGTCGCGGACGCCATCGCCGCCGCGTCCTCGGCGGACCCCTCGACGATCTCGACGTCGCCACCCCACGGCAGCGCCGCGACACGGGCGGCGTCGCGCGCCAGCACGCGCACCCGGTAGCCCGCCGCGAGGAGGCGGGGGGTGAGTCGCCCGCCGATGTAGCCCGTTGCGCCGAGAACGAGCGCACGCGGCGCCGATCCGTCCGCGCGCGGCACCGCCTGCAGTGCCTCTTCGTGGCCGGTCGGCGTCGTCAGTTCGCTCATGGGGGCGACCCTACGCCGCCCCCACGTCGGAGGTTCCGGGGCTTGCGCGCGGACGTCAGGCGGGTCGTCCTCCGGGGCGCTCCAGCCGCACGATGACCGACTTCGAGGTGGGCGTCCCGCTCACGTCGGCGACGGATTCGAGCGGCACGAGCACGTTGGTCTCCGGGTAGTACGCGGCGGCGTTGCCCCGCGGCGTCGAGTAGGCGACGATGCGGAAGGCCTCGGCGCGCCGCTCCTCCAGGCCCTGGGGGCCGTGCCACTCCGAGACGAGGTCGACGGAGTCGCCGGGGGCGAACCCCAGCTCGCGGATGTCGTCGACGTTCACCAGCACCACGCGTCGCCCGCCGTGGATGCCGCGGTAGCGGTCGTCCTTGCCGTAGATCGTGGTGTTGTACTGGTCGTGCGAGCGGAGGGTCTGCAGCAGCAGGCGCCCGGCCGGGATCCGCGGGTACTCCAGAACGTTGGCGGTGAAGTGCGCGAGCCCGTCCGATGTCGCGAAGCGCCGGCCGTCCCGCGGCCCGTTGGGCAGGAAGAACGTGCGTCCCTTGTCGATGCGCGTCTCGTAGTCCTCGAACCCGGGGATGACGTTCTGGATGTGGGTGCGCACCCGCGCATAGTCGGCCTCGAGCTCCCGCCAGTCGGCGTGCGGCACGTTGGCCGGATGCGTGAGGTCGGCGGGATCCGGAGGGGTGGTGTGCTCGGCGGCCGGCCGTTCGGTCTGATCCCGATCGACGTCACCGCCGTGCGCGGGACGGGACGACGCGGTCGCCGCGGTCGTGCCGAAGACGCGTTCGCACAGGCGCGCGACGATGGCGACCTCGCTCAGCATGTCGTCGGAGGGCGGCGCGAGGCGCCCGCGCGAGGAGTGCACGGCGCCCATCGAGTCCTCGACCGACACCCGCTGCTCGCGACCGCCGCGTCGATCGCGATCGGTGCGTCCGAGCGTGGGGAGGATGACGGCGCGGCGCCCCGGCACGACGTGCGACCTGTTGAGCTTGGTCGAGACCTGCACCGTCAGGCCGATCGAGCCCATGGCCTCCTCGACCACCGCGGTGTCGGGCGTGGCGCTGACGAAGTTGCCCCCCATCGCCATGAACACGCGCACGCGGCCCGCGGCCATCGCGCGGATCGCCGCGACCGTGTCGTAGCCGTGCTCGCGCGGCGGCGCGAAGGAGAACTCGGCCTCGAGGGCGTCGAGGAACGCCTCGGACGGCTTCTCGTAGATCCCCACCGTGCGATCGCCCTGCACGTTGGAGTGACCTCGCACCGGGCAGACGCCCGCCCCGGGCCGGCCGAACGACCCCTGCAGGAGCAGCACGTTGACGACCTCGCGCAGCGTGGGCACCGAGTGCTTGTGCTGGGTGAGCCCCATCGCCCAGCACACGATCGTCGCCGAAGAGGTGCGCACCTCCTCCGCGATCGCGCGCAGGCGCGCCTCGTCGAGTCCCGTCGCGCGCTCGAGTTCCGACCACTGCGCCTCGGCCATCGCCGTGACGTACGCCTCGTAGCCGCTCGTGTGCCGGGCGACGAAGTCGTGGTCGACCACGCCGCCGTCGCGGCCCTCGCACTCCAGCAGGTGCTTGCCGATCGCCTGGAACAGCGCCTGGTCGCCGCCCAGCCGGATCTGCACGAACTCGTCGGCCAGCGGCGTGCCGCCCAGCAGCGCGCCGTGCACCGTCTGCGGGTTCTCGAAGCGCAGCAGGCCCGCCTCCGGCAGCGGATTGACCGCGATGATCCGCGCCCCGTTCTGCTTCGCCTTCTCGAGCGCGCTCAGCATGCGGGGGTGGTTCGTCCCGGGGTTCTGCCCGGCGACGATCAGCAGATCGGCGTTGTGGATGTCGTCGAGCGACACCGTGCCCTTGCCGATTCCGATCGTCTCGGTCAACGCCGACCCGGACGACTCGTGGCACATGTTGGAGCAGTCCGGCAGGTTGTTCGTGCCGACACCGCGGACGAGCAGCTGATAGAGGAACGCGGCCTCGTTCGATGTGCGCCCCGACGTGTAGAAAACGGCCTCATCCGGATCGTCGAGCGAGGTCAGCGCGTCGGCGATCGTGTCGAGGGCCTCGTCCCACGACGCCGGCCGATAGTGGGTGGCCCCCTCGTCGAGGATCATCGGCGTGGTCAGGCGCCCCTGCTGACCGAGCCACCAGTCGTCGTGCGCGCGCAGCTCGTCGATCGAGTGCGCGGCGAAGAACTCCGGGCCCACCCGGCGGACCGTGGCCTCCTCGGCCACCGCCTTCGCGCCGTTCTCGCAGAACTCCGCGACATGGCGACGGTCCTCTTCGGGCCAGGCGCATCCGGGACAGTCGAAGCCGTCCTTCTGGTTGACCCGCAGCAGCGTCCGCGCCGTCCGGGCGACGCCCATCTGCTGGGCCGAGATCTGCAGCGCGTGGAGGACTGCCGGCACCCCCACGGCCACCTGCTTCGGCTCGGACACGCGGACGCGGGTCTCGTCGATATCACGAGAGGGAGGCTTCATCACCATGCCCCGATGCTACGCCGCGCCCGGGCGCGTCGGCGCGATCAGGTGGCCGAGCGCGCCTCGCGCCTGATCTCGGGGGCGAGGCGTTCGAAGAGGAGGCCGGTGCACACCAGGGCCACGCCCACGCCGACGAGCGCGCCGCCCAGGGTGTCGCTCAGCCAGTGGGCGTGCAGGTAGGTGCGGCTGAACGCCATGACCAGCACCCAGAGCACAGCCACCACGATCGTCCAGACGCGCGGAAGCAGGAGCACGAGCATGGCGGCCACGGTCGCGGCGTTCGCGACGTGCCCCGAGGGGAACGAGCCGTGGTCGCTGATGACCAGCATCTCTTCGGGGCGGGCGCGGTTGAACACGTTCTTCAGGATCTGCACGAGCAGCGCGCTCGCGGCGATGGCGATCACCAGCGCCCCCGCCGACCACGGCCGGCGGGCGATGAGGAACGCGGCGACGCCCACGACCGGCACGACGAAGGACCCCACGATCGTGCCGCCGGCGACGTTCAAGAACGTCGACACCGACAGCAGCACCGGCGAGCGCGCGCCCGCGAGCAGATCGTTCCACCCCGCATCCACGGCGAACGGGGTGGCTCCCTTGAGGAAGATCCAGAGGCCCAGCGCAGCGCCGACGGCCAGCAGGCAGATCCCCCAGATCAGCAGCAGGCGGCGAGGGGATGCGGTGGGATCGCTCATCCGGTCAGTCTGACAGGATCTCGCGCCGGCTCACGGGCCTTGCACCCGGCCGCCTTCCGGCTCAGGGAGTCAGATGCGCGACGGTGCGGGGGCGCACGATGAACCAGAGCGCGGCGACCGCGATGATCCCGCACCCGACCATGACCGAGGCCATGGTCGTGGCCGTGATGGGGGCACCGTGCGAGAGCCCGCCCACCAGAGGCGACACGATTCCCGCCACGCCGAAGTTGGTGGCCCCGATGATGGACTGCGCGGTGCCCGCCGCGTTGCCGTGCCGGTCGAGCGCCAGCACCTGCACGCAGGGGAAGGTGAACCCGCAGGCGGTCATGAAGAAGAACAGCGGGATGATCGTGCCCCACATCCCGCCGCCCGCCTGGTCCGCGATGATGATCGCGGCGCTCGTGAGCACGAGCGCGACCGTCGAGAAGGCGAGCACCCACTGCGGGCCGTATCGGGCGGCGAGGCGGGATGCGGTCTGCACGCCGATGACCAACCCGACCGAGTTCGCGGCGAAGAGCAGTCCGTACTGCTGCGCGTCGAAGCCGAAGCTCTGCTGGAAGAGGAACGACGACGCGGACAGGTAGGAGAAGAGCCCGCTGAACGCCATCCCGCCGATCACGAGGACGCCCACGAAGACCCGGTCGCTGAACACACTGCGGTAGCGCTGCCAGATCGTGGTCGATCCGCGGTCCTGCCGACGCGCGCGCGGCAGCGTCTCGGGGATGAACACGATCGCCGAGACGAGCATGACCACGCCGTAGATCGCCAGCACGACGAACAGGCCGCGCCACGGCATGACGCCCAGCAGCCACGATCCGACCAGCGGCGCCAGCACCGGGGCCACGCCCGAGACCAGCGCCAAGCGCGAGAGCATGACGACCAGGCGCCGCCCGCCGAAGAGGTCGCGCACGATGGCGGCCGCCACGACGCCGCCCGCCGCCGCTCCCGCTCCCATGAGCACGCGCGTGATTCCCAGCGACACGAGGTCGGGGGCGAAGGCCGCGGCGGTGCTCGCCACGATGTGCAGCGCCGTGACGGCGAGCAGCGGGATGCGGCGCCCGAGCTTGTCGCTGAGCGGTCCGACCACGAGCTGGCCGAGCGCGAACCCGAGCGTCGTCCCGGTGAGGGTGAGCTGGATCATCGCGGCCGTCGTCTGGAAGTCGGCCTCGAGGATGGGGAAGGCCGGCAGGTACAGGTCGATCGTGAACGGGCCGAGCGCCGTGAGGGCGCCGAGCAGGATGATGTAGACCACGCGACGCCAGGCCGGCATCGCATCGCCCGGGTGCAGCACGACGGGCGCCGTCTGCGGGTTGCTGCCGAGGGTGCGGATGGCGCCGGTGGGGCTACCCGGCAGGCGCAGCGACCCGGTGACGGTGCGCTCGGAGGCGGGGACGGTGGGCACGTTTTCGGTGTCGGGCACGAGGAGAAACCACTTCGAGGACGGAGCGAGAGGGGCGGGCGCTCGATCGGCGCGGGCCTCGGGGAGGGGGACGGGCCGAAACGATTCGACCGGTTCCTCCATGGTATCCGAAACCCCGCCCCGCCCCATGGCGGATCGGTGATGCGGCTGTCGGCTGCCTCCCAGCCCTGCCCCCTATGCGTTCGCATAAGCTTGTCGGCGGGCGAGAGCGCCGGGCCCGAGGCCCCGCTCCCCCATCCGATTCGCGTTCGCACCGACCCGAGGACGTCCCGCCCATGAGCACGCCCCCCAAGCGACAGAGCGGCAATCCCGCCACCCAGGCCAAGATCGCGACCTCCGCGAAGCAGGAGCGCGAGGAGCGCCGCCAGGAGAAGCTGGCCGAGTATCAGCGCCAACTGGCCAAGCGCCGGCGCTCGAAGCTCGTCTGGTGGGTCGTCGGCAGCGGCGCGGCCGTCGTGGTCGTCGCCCTCGTCGTGGCGTCGATCGTGTTCACCCCGAAGCCGGTCACCTACACGGCCCAGAACTCCACCGGCGCGGTCATCGAGGGCGTCGAGACGTTCGACAACGGCAACGACCACGTGCAGGGCACGGTCGACTACCCGCAGAACCCGCCGGCGGGTGGCCCCCACAACCAGTACTGGCTGAACTGCGGCATCTACGACCAGCCGGTGCCCAACGAGAACGCCGTGCACTCGATGGAGCACGGCGCGGTCTGGGTCACCTACGACGCCGATCTGGTGAGCGAGGCCGACCTCGCCACCCTCCGGGCCAACTTCCCGCAGAGCTACACGCTGCTCTCGCCCTACGAGGGGCTCGACTCCCCGATCGTGCTCAGCGCGTGGAACGCGCAGCTGAAGATCGACGACGCCGCCGACCCGCGCGTCGCCGACTTCTTCGAGGAGTACTGGCGCAGCCAGAACGCCCCCGAGCCGAACGCGGTGTGCAGCGGCGCGATCGACGCACCCGGCAAGCAGTGACACGGTGACCGACACCCCGCGCCCGGCACGACGGTGGCTGGTGATCGCCCTCGCGGTGATCGCCGTCGCCGCGGTCGGTTTCGCGGTGGGTCGGTTCACCCTGTTCGGCAACAGCGCGCCCGTGCCGAACGCGGCCGACATCGGCTTCGCCCGCGACATGCAGGTGCATCACGCCCAGGCCGTCGAGATGGCGATGAGCATCTATCGCACCACGGAGGACGACGAGATCCGCGCTGTGTCGTACGACATCGCCACCGGTCAGGCGGCGCAGCGCGGCGAGATGTTCGACTGGCTCGTCCAGTGGGGCGTCCCGCAGGCGGGCGACCTCATGACCTGGATGCAGGAGTCGGACGCGCACGACCACGTCACCGCCCCCGACGCCACCTCCGACGAGGTCTACGCGTCGATGGGCATGGCCTCGGACGCCGAGCTGGCCGATCTCGCCGCCGCCCGCGGCACGGTCGCGGACTGCACCTTCCTCGAGCTGATGATCCGTCATCACGAGGGCGCCATCCCGATGGCGGATGCGGTGCTGGACCTGGGCAGCGTGCCGCGCGTGCTGCAGGTCGCGGATGTCATGCGCACCAACCAGTCGGCCGAGATCGACGCGATGCAGGGCATGCAGCAGCGACTGGGCTGCGCGGCCTGACCCGACCCGCCGCTACAGTGGTCGCGTGACGACCGCTCCCGCCTCCGTACGTCGCCCCGTCGTGGTGACGATCGCCGTCGTCCTGGTCTCGCTCAGCGGCGGCCTCAACACCGTCCTCGGCATCCTCATCCTGCTGAGCCGCTACGACGTCGCCGACGACCTCGTGCTGTCCACGTCGCTGATCGGCGCGGCGGTCGCCCTGTTCGGGTTGCTCACCCTGGCGGTCGCATCGGGCGTCGCCCGCGGGAGCCGCCTCTCACGCCTGCTGCTCACCGTGTATCTGGCGCTCCAGCTGGTGCTGCACACCCTCACGATCATCACGAGCGATGGATGGGACGTGACGGCCATCGTGCAGATGGTCCTGGCGGTCGCCCTCCTGGTCGTCGTGTGGGCGCCGCCGGGCTCCCGCTACTTCGTGTCGCGGGCGCCCGCGCCCGATCCCTTCGCTCCGTAGCCGGCGGTCGCGCGCAGCGTCGCGCGCACGAAGCGCACGTGGAAGATGCGGATGACCTCGATCGCCAGAATGGCGACGATCGTGAACCCGGTGAGCGCGTACGCGGCCTCCTGACCCGGATCGACCAGCTGGAAGAACTCGATCGAGAGCGGCACCGTGAACAGCGTGATCAGCGCCACGAACATCACGCCCACGACGATGACCTTGAAGCGGTTGAGCGGCCTCGACAGGATCGACAGCACCCAGATGCCGACGACGGCGAGGATGATCGTCGACCCCGTGCGCAGCTGGTCCTCGCCCACGCCCAGCTGCTGGGCGACGAGCGTGTAGCCGGTGAGCGTCAGGGCGATGACGATGCCCGAAGGAATCGCGAACGACAGTGACCGCCGCAGGAACCCCGGGATGTAGCGGCGCGCGTTCGGCATGAGGGCGAGGAAGAAGGCGGGGATGCCGATCGTCAGCCCGTCCGTGATCGAGAGCTGACGCGGCAGGAACGGGAACTCCAGCACCAGCAGCCCGAACAGCAGCGCGAGGCCTGTCGCGTAGGCCGTCTTGGTGAGGAACAGCATCGAGACGCGCTCGATATTCGCGATCACCTGCCGCCCCTCGGCCACGACATCCGGCAGGTGCGAGAACTTGCCGTCGAGCAGCACGAGCCGGGCGACCGCCTTGGTGGCGGCGGCGCCCGAGTTCATCGCGATCCCCATGTCCGCGGTCTTGATCGCGAGGGCGTCGTTCACGCCGTCACCGGTCATCGCGACGACGTGACCGCGGCTCTGGAGGGCGAGCACCATCCCCTTCTTCTGCTCGGGCGTGACCCGACCGAACACGGTGTGGGTCTCGAGCACCTCGGCGAGCGCGTCGACGTCGTCGGGAAGCGTGCGGGCGTCGTAGCCCTCGGGCGCATCGATCCCCACGTCGCGGGCGATGGCGGCCACGGTCCGCGGGTTGTCGCCCGAGATGATCCGCACCCCCACGCCCTGCGCGCGGAAGTAGGCCAGCGTCTGCGCGGCATCGGGACGCACCTGCTCGCGGAACGTGACGACCACGACCGGCTCCAGTTGCGCGGGCAGGCGTTCGGACTCGACGTCGTCTGCCGTGAGCGGATGGGGCGAGTGTCCGAGCACGAGGGTGCGGAGTCCCGTCGACGCGAGCGAGGTGACCTGCGCACCCAGCGGGGTCTCGGGGTCGGTGGCCATCGTGTCGAAGACCATCTCGGGGGCGCCCAGCACCCAGGTGGCGCCCTCGAACGAGACCGCGCTCCACTTGCGGGCGGACGAGAAGGCGATCGTCTCGTCCGCGACGGCGGCGCCCGCGCCGGCGGGGTACGGCTCGCGGAGGCATCGGGCCGTCGCGTTGGCGTCGGGCGCGGCGCCGTACCAGGCGAGGGCGCGCTCCCAGCCGGCCGCGGCGCCGTCGAGAGGATGCGCGTCGTCGAAGGTGATCTCGCCGGCGGTCAGCGTGCCGGTCTTGTCGAGGCAGATGACATCGACCCGGGCGAGGCCCTCGACGGCGGGGAGCTCGTTGACGAGCACCTGCTTGCCGGCCAGTTTCGCCGCGCCCACCGCGAACGCGATCGAGGTCATGAGCACGAGACCGAGCGGGATCATGGCGGTGAGCGATGCGATGGTGTTGACGACCGCCTGCACCCAGCGGCCCTCCTGGAAGATGGTGCCCCATCCGCCCGCGACCATCACCTGGGCGTTGAGGACGAGGAGCCCGATGGGTCCGATGCCCCAGCTCACCCACGTCAGCACACGGTTGATGCTGGTGCGCAGCTCGCTGCTGACCAGCGAGAATCGCTTGGCCTCGGCCTGGAACCGGTTCGCATACGAATCGGCGCCGACGCGATTGACGCGCGCGTCGCCCTCTCCGCCCACGACGATCGACCCCGACAGCGCTTCGTCGCCGGGCCGCTTGTCGACCGCATCGGATTCTCCGGTGAGCATCGACTCGTCGATCTGCAGCCCACGTCCGCCCAGGACGATCGCATCGGCGGCGACCTGATCGCCGGCACGCAGCACCAGCACGTCGTCGAGCACGACGTCAGCCGGCGCGATCTCCTGCTCCACGCCGTCGCGGCGGACCCGCGCGCGCGGCGCGTTCAGAAGCGCGAGTCGGTCCAGCGCCGCCTTGGCACGGAACTCCTGCACCGTGCCGATGATCGCGTTCGCGAAAGCCGCCAGCCCGAAGAGGGCATCCTGCCAGCGCCCCACCAGGAGCAGGATCAAGAAGCAGGCGCCGACGATGCCGTTGAAGAGCGTGAACACGTTGGCACGGACGATGTTCCAGACGCTGCGGCTGGTGTCGGCGTCGAACCGGTTGACGCGTCCGTCACCCTGCCGCGCGGACACCTCTGCCGCTGTGAGGCCGCCCGCGTCATCCACCGTAGTCGACATGGCCCCCTGCTCCCCCGCATCCATGCCGCTCACCCTATCCGCACGCCGAGACGCGCAACGCGCGGGATCGCTCCGGTCGGAGACGATCCCGCGCGCAGGCGCTGTGCAACGGACTCAGCCCTTCGTGGCTCCCGCCAGAAGACCGCGCACGAAGAACCGCTGGAGGGCGAAGAACACGATCAGCGGAACGATGATCGAGATGAAGGTACCGGCGGACTGCAGGTACCAGCGGTCGCCCCACGATCCCGACAGCGAGTTCAAGGTCTGCGTCAGGGGCAGGGACGAACTCGGCGCGAAGATCGTGGCGACGAGCAGGTCGTTCCACACCCACAGGAACTGGAAGATGCCGAACGAGGCGATCGCCGGCATCGCCAGCGGCAGGATCATCCGGAAGAAGATCTGCCCGTGCCCGGCACCGTCCACGCGGGCCGCCTCGATGACCTCGCTCGGGATCTCGGAGATGAAGTTGTGCAGCAGGAAGATCGCCAGCGGCAGCGCGAAGATCGCGTGGGCGATCCAGACCGTGGCGAAGCTGTGCTCCACCCCGCGCAGCTCGAACCCGGGGAACACCGCAACGCCGTTGATCTCGAGGCCGCGGGAGAAGAGCGTCAGCAGCGGCACGAGGGCCATCTGGATCGGCACGATCTGCAGCGCGAACACGAACACGAACAGGAAGTTCTTGCCCTTGAAGTCGATCCACGCGAACGCGTAGGCCGCGAGAGAGGCCAGCGCGATCGGGATGATCGTCGCGGGGATCGCGATCGCCAGCGAGTTGAGGAACGACTCGCCCAACGTCAGCGCCGTGCCGCCGGAGGTCAGCGCGTCGAAGTAGTTGTCGAGCGTGAACGCCGGGTCGACGAAGACCGTCCACCATCCACTGGTCTGCGAGTCGGCACCGGGACGGAACGAGGTGACGAACAGGCTGAATGTCGGAATCGTCCAGAAGATGGCGATGATGATCGCGATCAGCGTCGCCGTCTTCGAGGTCAGTCGCTTCTGCGCCGACTTCTCATGACGCCGCGTCTCGCGGGCGACCTGTCGCGCCGCCTTGCCGTCGAACGCCGGCTTGGTCTCGGTGACCGCGCTCATCGGATCTCCTTCTGCTTGCTCATCTGACGAGCGTTGTAGATGATCAACGGCAGCACGAACAGGAACAGGACCACGGCCAGCGCCGAGGAGTGCCCGAAGCTCTGGAAGCGCTGCTGCTGGTTGACCATCTCGAAGCCCAGCACCGAGGTGTTGGAGCGTCCACCGGTCATGACCGCGACGATGTCGTAGACCTTCAGCGACGCGATCGTGATGGTGGTGAGCACCACGATCAACGAGGAGCGGATGCCGGGCACCGTCACGTTGGTGAAGCGCTGCCACGGCGAGGCCCCATCCAGCTGCGCCGCCTCGAGCTGCTCGGTCGGGATCGCCTTGATCGCCGCCGAGAGGATGACCATCGCGAAGCCGGTCTGGGTCCAGATGAACACGGCGAGAAGGGCGAAGGTGTTCAGCAACGGCTGCGCATCGAGCCAGCCGACGGGTTCACCGCCGAAGAGCGTGACGATCGCGTTGAGCAGACCGATCTGCTCACCCTGACGGTAGTCGTAGACGAACTTCCAGATGATGCCGGCGCCGACGAACGAGATGGCGACCGGCATGAAGACGAGGACTTTGAGGATCTTCTCGCCGCGCGCTCGGTCGATGAAGGCGGCGTAGGCCAGACCGATCACCGTCGAGAGCGTCGGAGCGAAGAGCGCCCAGATGATCGTGTTGATGACCGACCAGAAGCCCTCGGGGTTCGTGAATGTCCAGATGTAGTTCTCGAGACCGACGAACTGGTCGCCCGACTTGTCGAAGAACGACTGGATGAAGGTCGAGATCGCCGGGTAGATGAGCCCGATGAGCAGCATCAGGATGGCCGGTGCGAGGAACACCACCAGCTGGAAGACGTAACCCGCACCCTCGCGCGAGCGGTAGTCGGCGAAGAAGAGGAGCGCGCCCAGGCCCAGCGCGATCGCCATCACATAGAAGAGCGCGTTCTGGTACGGGCGCAGCAGCATGAAGGCGAGGACCGGGATGAGGAAGCACGCCGCCAGACGCAGCCACGTGTAGACCTTGCCCTGCCGGGGGGCGTATTCGATGAGCAGCAGCACGAGCGCCACCACCAGCCCGAACACGGCGACGACGATGGGGATCTGGACCAGCGGGTTCAGCCCGCCGATCCACACGAAGAAGCTGTTCAGCGAGAAGCCCAGCGACGTCGGCGGAGCGTCGTCGGCGGGCGGGCTGAGAAACAGCAGCACCACGGCGACGACGGCGACAGCGGCGGCCGCGAGGGCCACCACCGCCGCGATGCGGCGCACGCGGGCGGATTTGGGTGGGGGCAGCTCGTCGACGAACACGAGCGGCTCCGATGTTTTCGTCTGCGACATCGTCGTCCTTCTGGTCCTATCGGTCGCCCGCGAAGGCGGGGGACGCGGGGCCACTCGGAGAACCGAGTGGCCCCGCGGTCGCGAGCGTACCGGACGGGATTAGTTGTCGTAGCCCGCCTGGATGTCGCTGAGCACCTGGTCGAGCGGACGGCCGTCGATCCAGTTGACCATGCCCTTCCAGAACGAGCCGTTGCCCACGGTCGCCGGCATCAGGTCGGATGCGTCGAAGCGGACGACGGTCGACGGGTCCTGCAGGAGCGTCATCGCGTCGGTGAGGAACTGGCTGGACGCGAGCGAGGCGTCGGCGCCCTTGTTGGCCGAGATCACGCCGCCGAGCTCCACGCGGGCGTCAGCGAACTCGGGGGTCGACATGAACTCGGCGACCTTCTGGACGGCCTCGTTGTCGGAGAACGTCGCGACGAACTCGCCGCCGGCCTCGACGAACTGCTCGCCGTCGGCGGTGATGCCCGGCAGCAGGAAGGCGTAGACGTCGCCATCGGGCGCGACCGTGGGGGTCTCACCGGCGGCCGTCTTGGCCTCGAGGAAGTTCGCCGACAGGAACGACGCCTGGTGGGTCAGCGCGCAGCGGCCGTCGGCCACAGCGGCGGCGACGTCACCGAACGCGGTCGAGTTGATGCTCTTCACATCGCCGTAACCCGCGTTGACGTAGTCCGGGTTGAGCAGGATCTCGCCGACGGCCTCGAAGGCCTCCTTGATCTCCGGGTCGGTGAAGGCGACCTCGTTGGCGACCCACTGGTCGTAGACCTCGGCGCCGGACTGACGGAGGACGAGGTCCTCGATCCAGTCGGTGCCGGGCCAGCCCGAGGCGGCGTCCGAGGCGAAGCCGGCGCACCAGGGTGCCGCGCCGGTGGTGTCGCGGATCGTCTGGGTGAGCGTGAGCAGGTCGTCCCACGTCTTGGGGACCTCGACGCCCCACTCGGCGAAGCTCGCCGGCGAGTACCAGACGTAACCCTTGACGTTCGCGAGCATCGGCGCCGCGTAGAAGGTGCCGTCGGCCGAGCCGTAGCCCTTCCAGTCCTCCGACCAGTACTCGTCGACGTTGGCCGAGACGGTGTCGGATCCGGGCTGGACCTCGCCGGTCTCGATCAGCGACTTGAGCAGACCGGGCTGGGGGACGATGGCGATGTCGGGGGCCGAGCCACCGGTCACCTTGGTGACGATGTTGCCCTCGAAGCTCTTGTCGCCCGTGTAGACGACCTTGATGCCGGTGTCCTCGGTGAACTGCGCGAACGATTCGTTCAGCGCGTCGGCCTCGCCACCGGTGATGCCACCGGCGATCTGGACCGTCTGCCCCTCGACCGAGCCGCTGTCCGTCGAGCTGGTCTCCGCGCATCCGGCGAGCGCGAGGCCCGCGACCCCCAAGAGCGCGACCGGGGCGACCAAACGGCGCCGCTGCGATCTGATCATGTGATTCCTCCTCTTTGAGCGCGCGAATGCTGTATGCACCGCGCATCGTTCCCACTCAGGAACCGATTCCAGGCCACCGTAATCCAATCTCGGACGACACACAACACTGAACGATCACAACTCGATAACCGAGGATGGGAGCGCTCCCGCGACGTCTGCTACGGTCATGGGAGCGCTCTCGCGAACCGACCCCTGTGTGGAACCGGTTCCCGAACTGTGCCGTTTTCGTCTAGCATGTGGACGTCCTCTCACCCATCGAGGAAGAAGGGTGGCGATATGAGCGGCATTGCCGACGTCGCACGATTGGCCGGTGTGTCCAAATCCACCGCGAGCCGCGCGCTCAGCGGCGCGGGGTACGTCTCCGAGGCCACACGCGTCCGCGTGGCCGAGGCCGCGGCGGAGCTCGGCTATGTGCCCTCCACGAACGCGCAGAGCCTGTCGACCGGGCGCACCCAGAACGTGGGCGTCGTGATGCCCTACATCAACCGTTGGTTCTTCGCCGAGGTCCTGGAAGGCATCCAGACGGCGCTTCTGGACCGCGGACTGGATCTCACCCTCTACGACGCGAAGCCCGGCAGCGAGAGCCGGCGACGCATCTTCGAGTCGTTCCTCGCCCGGAAACGGTTCGACGGCTTGATCGCCGTCGGTCTCGAGCCCGAGCAGCGCGAACTCGACCTCATGCTCGCGCTCGACAAACCCGTCGTGAGCGTCATCGGCAACGAGGGGCGCACGAGCGTCGTGACCCTCGACGACCACCACACGGCGCTCCGGGCCACCGAGCACCTGATCGCCCTGGGCCATCACCGCATCGCGTTCCTGGGCGCGGGGGCGCTCACCCGCTGGCCGCACGTCGAGACCGGACGCGTGCTCGGTTACGAGCAGGCGATGCGCGACGCCGGCCTCTCGGATCAGATCCGTCATGTCACCTCCGAGCTCACGCAACCGGCCGGCTACGCGGCGGCCGTCGATCTGCTGAGCGATGTGCGCACGCGCCCGACGGGGCTGGTCGCCGCCTGCGACGAGGTCGCGATCGGCGCGATCATCGCGGCACGCCGGCTCGGCATCCAGGTTCCGGCGGCGCTGAGCGTGATCGGCATCGACGATCACGAGTTCGCCGAGATGTTCGCCCTGACGACCCTGCGGCAGGTTCCGCGGGAGCAGGGGGTGACGGCGGTCGAGCTGCTCATGCGACAGATCGAGGATCCCGATGCAGCACCCGAGGCCGTGAAGGTCACGCCGCGCCTCATCGTGCGCAACACCACCGGACCGGTGGATTCCGCCGCCTCGGCCGTCGTGGCCGACGGCGGGATCGCGCCCTCCACCTGAGGTCCGAGCGCCCTGCGCGACGGAGGGGCCCCGGTCCGCAGACCGGGGCCCCTCCGTGCGTGGGCTCTGCTCAGCCGCGACGGCGACGCGGCACCGAGCGCGCCATGATGCCGAACGCGATCAGCAGGGCGCCGAGGAGGAATGCTCCCCCGACCCATTCGTACTCGGCGCCGGTGACCGCGAGGCCCGGACGCTGCTCGCCGATCGTGATCTGCTGCCAGCCGATCACGTTGCCGTCGGCATCCGTCACCACCAGTCGGTGCGTGCCGGTCACACCGGCGGGCAGAGTGACCGTCACCGTTCCCGCTGCACTGACCTGCTGCCAGGCGTTGCCGAGCTGCTGCGGGGTCGAGTAGAGCCAGACCGTGACCCAGTCGCCGGCGTACTGCGTGCCGACGGAGATCGTGATCGTCGCACCGGCGCGCAGTTCGCCCGCGATGACATCGATCAGGTTCTGCAGTGCGGCGATGAGCTCCGACACGGGCACCGGCTGGGGCGTCGTGGTCGGGGGCTGCTCGCCCGTTCCCGGCTCGCCCGGCGTTCCCGGCTCACCCGGCGTTCCGGGCTCACCCGGCTCACCCGGGCCGGTGCCGACACCGACCGTGATCGGCAGCCGGACCTCGGTGCCCGTCTGGGGCGCCTGCAGCACGATCGTGCTCGCCTCCGGGGCGTCTGCCGGCACTGTCAGCTGCACGGTGGCCGCGCCATCCACGACGCTGATCGGATCGATCACCGCCGTGCTTCCCGCGAAGCTCGCGAGGAGCGTCGTCGTGGCGGGGCTGCCGAGCGAGGTGAGATCGAGACCCGACACCTGGAACGAGATCGTCTCGCCCGGTGCCGCGGCCGCCGGCAGGCCGGTGACCTGCGCGCTGCGGCTCGCGAAGGAGGGCTCGAGCCCGGCGTTCGCCCGCAGGTAGGTGATCCAGGCGTCCCGGTCGACCAGACCCGAGTCGCGCGTGTCGGTGCCCGCTGCGAAGGTCCGGAAGTTGTCGCCGCCCTGCACGAGGAAGCTGAACGATCCGATCCGGTAGTCGCGGGCCGGGTCGAGCGGCTCGCCGTCGATCCAGACGCCCGTGATGTGGGATCCCTGCGCCGCCGTCGCGTCGTAGGTGTACGAGACGTTCTCCGACAGACCGAGCTGCAGGTACGGACGCGACGGGATGGTGCCGTCCGCATTCGTCTGCCACTGCTCCTCGAGAAGCGCCGTGAACTGGGCCCCGGTGAGGGTCGTGGTCCACAGGTTGTTCACGAACGGCAGCACGGCATTCGCCTCGGCGTAGGTGATCGTGCCGTCGGGGGCGTACAGCAGCTCGCCCCGCAGACCGCCCGGGTTCACGACACCGATCTCGGCGCCCCCGCGGTCGGCATCCGATAGCGAGTCCACCAGGGAGTCGGCGACGAGGTTGCCGAGCGTCGACTGCGCCGCGCGGTTGTCGCGCGTGCCGCCGGTGTAGACGCCGTCGACGTACCCGCCGCCGGCGAAGGCGGTCGTGATGTCGGCCGTGACCGAGCCCACCGGCTGCTCGCCGATCTCCGCAGCGTTCGCGAGCGCCGCGTCGACGATCGTCTTCACCTCGGCGACGCGCGGGTAGGCCGCGACCAGCTCGGCGTCGGCCGTGGTCGTGCGGGCGACGTTGCGCTGCGAGTATCCCTGCACCTCACCCGTGCTGCCGTCGAGCGTCAGGACGACCTGTCCGATGTTCTCGCCGTAGCTGCCGGTCTGCAGCACCGGGCGCGTGAGCGTCGGCGTTCCGGGGATGGGGGCGTCCCACGCGTACTGCTTGTGCGTGTGACCGGTGAAGATCACATCCACCGCGGCATCCGTCTCGGTGACGATGCGGGCGAAGGCCTTGCCGTCGGCGATCTCCTCCTCGAGGGTCGAGTTCTCGGTGACACCGGCGGCGGCGCCCTCGTGGAACTCGGCGATGATCACATCGGCCTCACCGTTGGACGCGTCGCCGTCGGTCAGCTGCGCCGCCACACGGTTCACCGCCTCCACCGGGTCGCCGAACTCCAGATCGGCGATCCCACCCGGCGACACCAGCGTCGGAGTCTCCTCCGTCACCGCACCGATCACCGCGACCGTCAGCCCGTCCACCTCGAAGGTCGCGTACTCCGGCAGAGCCGGGGTCTTCGTGCCCTTCTCGTAGACGTTCGCACCCAGGTAGGTGAAGTCGGCCTCATCCGCCACACGACCCGTGAGGTCGGCGAAGCCCTGGTCGAACTCGTGGTTTCCGACGGCCGATGCCGCGAGGTCCAGCGCGTTCAGCACCTCCAGGGTGGGCGTGTCGTCGGCGACGGACGACGCGAACAGCGAGGCGCCGATGTTGTCGCCGTCCGAGAGGAACAGCGTGTTCTCGTCGCCGTGCTCCGCACGCAGCTGCTCGACCGTGCCCGCGATCTTCACCGTGTTCGCATCGATACGACCGTGGAAGTCGTTGATGTTCAGCAGGTTCAGCGTGACCGGGGCGGGGTCGCCCACCGTGAGCGGCACGCGCACCGCGGTGCCGGTGTCGGAGGTGAGCACCAGCGTGGTGGCGTCGGACACGTCCTCGGGAACCGTCAGGGTCACCGTGGCCGCGTCGTTCGTGACCGCGATCGGAGCGAACGTCGCGTCGCTGCCCTCGAACGTCGCGGTGAGCGACGCCGTGGCCGGCGCACCCAGCGAGCGGATGTCGAGCTTGGAGACCGCGATGCTCAGTTCGGCGCCGCGTTCGATCGACGCCGGCACACCGGTGACCTGCGCGCTGCGGCTCGCGAACGAGGGCTCGAGTCCGGCGTTCGCCTCGAGGTACGCGATCCACGCATCCCGGTCGACCAGACCCGAGTCACGCGTGTCGGTGCCCGCCGCGAAGGTGCGGAAGTTGTCGCCGCCCTGCAGCAGGAAGTTGAACGATCCGACGCGGTACTCGCGCGCCGGGTCGATCGGCTCGCCGTCGATCCACACGCCCGTGATCCGCGAGCCGCGCGGGGCGGACTCGTCGAACGTGTACGAGACATTGTCGGACAGACCGAGCTGCAGGTATGCCCGCGAGGGCACCGTGCCGTCGGCATTGGTCTGCCACTGCTCCTCGAGGACATCCGTGAACTGCTCCCCGGTGAGGGTCGTCGTCCACAGGTTGTTCACGAAGGGCAGCACCGCGTTGGCCTCGGCGTACGTGATCGTGCCATCGGGAGCGTAGAGCAGCTCGGCGCGCAGACCACCGGGGTTCACGACGCCGATCTCGGCGCCGCCGCGGTCGGCGTCCGACAGCGAAGCCACGAGGGAGTCGGCCACCAGGTTCCCGAGGGTCGACTGGGCGCCGCGGTTGTCGCGGGTGCCACCGGTGTAGACACCGTTGACGTACGAGCCGCCCGCGAAGGCGGTCGTGATGTCGGCGGCGACCGAGCCCACCGGCTGCTCACCCAGCACGCGGGCGCGGGCCAGGGCACCGTCGACGATCGTCTTGACCTCGGCGACACGCGGGTAGGCCGCGACCAGCTCGGCGTCTGCCGTCGCCGTGCGCGCCACGTTGTCGGCCGTGTAGGAGACGACGTCGCCGCTGTTCGCGCCGACGGTCAGGACGACCTGGCCGATGTTCTCGCCGTAGCTGCCCGTCTGCACGACCGGACGCGTCCGGTCGGTGGCGCCGGGGATGGGGGCGTCCCACGCGTACTTCTTGTGCGTGTGACCGGTGAAGATCACATCGACGGCAGCGGAGGTGTTCGTGACGATGTCGGCGAAGGCCTTGCCGTCGGCGAGCTCCTCCTCGAGGGTCGAGTTCTCGGTCTCGCCGGCGGCGGCGCCCTCGTGGAACTCGGCGATGATCACATCGGCCTCGCCGTTGGACGGGTCGCCGTCGGTCAGCTGCGCCGCCACTCGGTTCACCGCCTCCACTGGGTCGCCGAACTCCAGATCGGCGATCCCACCCGGCGACACGAGCGTCGGAGTCTCCTCCGTCACCGCACCGATCACCGCGACCGTCAACCCGTCCACCTCGAAGGTCGCGTACTCCGGCAGCGCCGGGTCGGTCGTCCCGCGGTGGTACACGTTGGCACCGAGGTAGGTGAAGTCCGCCTCGTCGGTCACTCGACCCGTGAGGTCGGCGAAGCCGAGGTCGAACTCGTGGTTGCCCACCGCCGACGCATCCAGCTCCAGCGCATTCAGCACGTCGAGCGTCGGCTGGTCCTTCTCGAAGGACGAGGCGAAGAGCGAGGCGCCGATGTTGTCGCCGTCCGAGAGGAACAGCGTGTTCTCGTCACCGTACTCGGCACGCAGCTGCTCGACCGTCCCCGCGAACTTCACCGTGTTCGCATCGATACGACCGTGGAAGTCGTTGATGTTCAGCAGGTTGAGCTCGACCGTGGGGTCGAGCGAGAGCCCGACGACGACCGGGTCGTGGTCGCTCGAGCGGTACGGCGACTCGTCGTAGAAGATCGTGGCGTTGTAGTTGTACCGGCTGTACTCCAGCGCGATCGACTCACCGGCGTTGATGTTCCAGATGTCGACGCCGGTGACCATCTTCTCGGCGCTCGAGGAGGCCAGGATGTGGTCGAGCGAGCCGCTCGCGCCGTCGTACGAGTACGTCTGCTTGCCCGTGCGCGATCCGAGGTCGACATAGCCGGCGTCGTAGAGGACCTGCATCGGGTCCTCCTGCGTGTAGGCGTTGAAGTCGCCGAGCAGGAAGACGTCGTCGGTGCCTGCGGCCTCGCTCTGCGCGGTCGCGAAGTCGACGAGCGCCTCGGCCTGACGCACGCGGTCGCCGTTGAAGGCGCCCTGCGGGCCGTCGGCGTTGTCACCGGTCGCGGGCGGGTCGCTGTCGCCCTTCGACTTGAAGTGGTTGACGATCGCCAGGAACGCTGCCTCGTCGTCGCCCACCGGCGCGAATGCCTGCGCGAGAGGACGGCGGGCGTTGACGAAGGCGGCATCGGTGTCGATCACCGAGTCGCCGATCGGGGCGACCGCATCCGCCTTGTAGATGAAGGCGGTGCGGATGACGTCCTCGCCGGCCGGAACCTGGGTCGGCGAGGGGACGAAGGCCCACTCGTCGGCGCCGAGATCGGCATTGAGGGCGTCCACGAGGGATCCGAGCGCGACATCGCGGTCCTGCGAGAACGCGGCGGAGTTCTCGATCTCCTCGAGCGAG
The DNA here is from genome assembly GCF_040685095.1 of Microbacterium sp. NPDC089189. Classification (NCBI taxonomy): domain Bacteria; kingdom Bacillati; phylum Actinomycetota; class Actinomycetes; order Micrococcales; family Microbacteriaceae; genus Microbacterium; species Microbacterium sp. NPDC089189. Next base: position 96,424 of record NZ_JBFBHG010000005.1, on the reverse strand, counting down.
ACCACCTCGGCATCGAGCGCGTTGATCGCCGCGACGATCTTCGCCTGCTGACGCTGGAGGTTCTCGTCGTTCGCCGCGCCGCGCGGGCCGTTGTCCGGGCAGCGGTTGGCGGTGATGGGGTTGCCGGCGCGGTCGGTGTAGACCGAGGTGCAGCCCACGTCCGCTGCCGTGGTCGTGAAGTAGTTCAGCACGTTGAAGCTGGCGATCGAGATGTCGCCGCCCACATCCGCGGGGCTCGCCGTGCGGGTGTTCGCGAATGTCGCCGGCTGCACCGTGGCGGCGTTGTCGACCGTGAGCTGCTGCGTCGGCTGGAAGTTCCAGCCGCTGTTGCGGAACTCGGCGATCACCGGCTGCGTGAACGTGACGGGAGCGCCGACGCGCACCGGCTCGGTCGTCGACAGGTACGGCAGCGGGATGGACTTGTTCGCCGTGTTGTTGAAGTTGACGCTCGCTCCGTCATCCAGCGTGACCGCGCGGGCCGCGTTGTCGGCGACCACCGCATCGTGCTCCGGCGTGCCCACCGGCGCGACGTCGGTGGGGTTGCGCAGCGGCGTCTCACCCGAGGCGAGACCGATGGAGGCGAAGAAGTTGGTGTCGTAGGTGTCGGTGACGGTGAACGGCCCCTGCGGAGCGATCAGCATCCCCTCGAGCGTCTCGCGACCGGCGTCGTCCGCGGGCCACGCGACCGTCGCCGGCTGCACCGGCTCGGCGGCCTCGGTCAGCACGGTGACGTTCGCCGCGGTGGGCGTGATCTGCGTGCTGGTTCCGGGAACGGTCTGGCTGTTGGGCCGGTACTCGGCGACGGGGCCGGTGACCTCGACGTGGTCGCCGACCGCCACCTTCGCGGTGGCCTGCGATCCGAAGACGTAGATCGCGTCGGATGCGGTGTGCGCTGCCAGATCGATCGCACCGCCGGTGCCCTCGGTCTGGAGGTAGAAGCCGTTGTGGCCGCCGGTCGGGTAGGCCGCGGTGACGATGCCGCGCGTCGTGACGGTCTGACCGACCAGCGGGCTCTCGGGGCCGCTGCCCTGGATCTCGGCGATGGGCGTGATGACGCCCGGAACGGGGCTGCCGGTGGGCTCCGGCGTCGGGGTCGGGGACGCGGTGCCTGTCGGCTCCGGCGTCGGCTCGCCCGAGCCCGTGGGCTCCGGCGTCGGCTCGGTCGAGCCCGCCGAGGCCTGCGGGGTGATGGTTGCCGAGCTGACGAAGTCCGCCGCGTTGTTGTCGGTGTCGACGAGCGTGGTGCGCGACAGGGAGTTCGGCGTGCCGTTGGGCCCGTCGACCGGGGCGACCGCGCCCTCGAAGGTCTGCGAGGCACCGTAGCCGAGCAGGTCGACGACGTCGGGCTGCCCGACGACCGACCCGGTCGGCAGTGAGAGCGCCGCCGTCGTGGAGGCGAGGTACACCGTGCCGGTGGTGCCCGAGGCGCCGAAGGTGGCGTCGACCGTCTGGTCGGGCGTGACCGGGAGCGGGGCGCCCGTGTCGCCGTTGCCGCGCCACGAGACGAGGAAGTAGTCACCCGGCTCGATCGATCCGGAGAGCGCCTGGTTGACCGAAGGCCCGCCCGTCCCGGACGCGGAGCGGTACTGGATCGACCACCCGTCGAGGCTCTGCGCCGAGCCACCGGCGTTGTAGAGCTCGATGAACTTGTTCGTGAACGGCGCGTTGGCGCTGCCGCCCTTGAGGTAGGCCTCGCTGATGATGACATCGGCGGGCTCCGCCGCGACGGCGGCGGTCGGAACGAGCATGCCGCCGATGACGGTAGCTCCGAGTCCGAAGGCGAGCGCCGGGACGAGGCGCGTTCGCTGCGAGAAAGACATGGGTCTCCTGTGTGTTCTCCGAGGGGGACATCAGGAGGCTACGTAATCAAGGTGGACGCGCGGCTTACAGGAAGATGACGATCCGATGAGATTCCTCTCATCGGAATCGGGTAAGGGAATCTCACCCGGACGCACGGAAGCCCCGGATGCCGAGGCATCCGGGGCTTCCGAAGAAGGGGGACCTTACTTGAGGGTCACCGTAGCGCCGGCCTCTTCCAGAGCGGCCTTCGCCTTCTCGGCGGTCTCCTTGTTCGCGCCCTCGAGCACGGCCTTGGGAGCACCGTCGACGACGGCCTTGGCCTCGCCGAGGCCCAGCGAGGTGAGCTCGCGGACGGTCTTGATGACCTGGATCTTCTTGTCGCCAGCAGCCTCGAGGATGACGTCGAAGGAGTCCTTCTCTTCCTCGGCCTCGGCAGCGCCACCCGCGCCCGCAGCGCCGGCAACGGCGACGGGAGCAGCAGCGGTGACCTCGAACTTCTCCTCGAACGCCTTCACGAACTCGTTGAGCTCGATGAGGGTCAGGCCGGCAAACTGCTCGAGCAGCTCCTCGGTGGTGAGCTTCGCCATGATGTATCTCCTAGATAGATGGGGTTTGGTGAACGAGAACGCCGACCGCTTACGCGGCTTCTGCGGTCTCCAGCTTTTCGCGAAGCGCGTCGATGGTGGCGGCAGCCTTGCCCATCGTCGCCTTCATCATGCCCGCAGCCTTCGCCAGCAGAACCTCGCGGCTCTCCAATGCGGCGTAGGTGTTGACCTCGTCGGCGGTGAGGGCGTTGCCCTCGTAGATGCCGGACTTGATCACGAGAAGCGGGTTGGCCTTGGCGAAGTCACGCAGAGCCTTGGCGGTGGCGACGAAGTCACCGTGCACGAAAGCGACAGCAGACGGACCCTTGAGGTCGTCATCCAGCGCAGTGATCCCCACCTTGTTGGCGGCGATCTTGGTCAGCGTGTTCTTCACCACGGCGTACTCGGCGTCCTGACGGATGCTGTTGCGCAGCTGCTTGAGCTGGGCAACCGTCAGACCGCGGTACTCGGTCAGCAGAACGGCGGACGAGTTCTCGAATGACTTCGTGAGCTCGGCAACCGATGCATCCTTCTGCGCCATGGTCACTCCTTGGTGTGTACGAGGCGCGCCGCGGAAGCGGGGCGCCGACCTGGTACCGCCCCTGGAAATGACGAAAGCTCCGGCGCAAGCGCACGGAGCTTCACCTTCGAGAAGGGATTCGTACACCTGCGCGGGCCCCTGCATCTGCAGTGCTTCGACGCCCTGCGCTTGCGCACACGACGACGACCAGCGGTCTTCGGCTCCGACCAGCATACGCCCGCCCCTCACCCCCCGCAAATCCCCTCCTCACTCCCCCTCTCCCCTCCCTCAATCGCCGAGTGCACGGCTTGCCGCCGAATACACGGCCTTCCCGCGCGCGTAAGCCGTGCGCTCGACGGCAAGCCGTGCACTCGTGGCGGGCGCCGGGGGCGGTGGTCAGCGCGGGGGATGGATGTGGAACGCGGCGAGGTGACGGGCCAACGCCTCGGGGTGAGCGGCTTCGGCGGCGCCCCAGCGCACGAAGCGGTACTGGGTCGTGCCGCGGATCCAGTCCTCGCGCCGCTTCTCATCGAGCAGCACTCGCTCGACGGAGCGGCCCGCCCGCATCCGTTCGTCGAGGTACTTGATCTCGCCGTCGAACTCGCCGAAGGCACGCACGTCGTCGAGCGCGAAGTCGATGTCGTACCGACCGCTGCCCGGCGCCGCGACCACGACCTGCAGACGGGGCGGCGCGAACCTCAGCCGGTGCAGTTGCAATCGGCTCACGCTCTCGCCCGGCAACTGAGCCCGGCCGTCGGCGAATGGCGCCAGCCAGCGGGCTTGACGCACGCCGCGCGCGCCCGAGGCCTCCTCCACCCGCCGGGCGAGGTCATGACGCCACTCCCCGACCGCATCCTGGTTCCATTCCCGCCCGTCCAGGGCGATGAGACGCTCCGCCGCATCGCCGCACGATACGGCCGCCTCGGGCGACGCCATGCGCAGCACATCGAAAACCGTGCGCGCGAGGCTCGTGCACCGGATGCCGTGGCGCACCCCCACATCCGCCGAGGCGAGCGGCGCGACATGGCGCAGCACGTCGGGCCCGCTCGAGATGCGCGCCGGTGCCGGCGTCGTCAGGTGCACCCGCGTGGGCGCCAGCCGGTAGAGCGGCAGCCCCCAGAGAACGGCCGCCGACACATGCGAGAGGACGAGGCCGTCGCCGCCGTCGCGTGCCACCGCCACGGCGTGCAGCAGGTGCCGCGACTCGGGCGACAGCGACATCCACCGCCCGTTCTCGACATACCACCCGCGCCGCACCACGCGCAGCAGACCCGAGCGGCACGCGTCGGCGATCGCACGCTCGCTCATGCCCGACTCGAGCAGTGCGCGGCGCGAGCGCAGCCACGACGACAGTTCCTTCAGCCCCGGCGCGATCGACATGCGCCCCACCCTCACCCCGCGGTCCTTCCCTCGCCCCTCCTTCTGCCGCTCCGGTGGACGCCCCTCCCTCTCCCCCGCCCGGTGGAGGACGCATCGCCTCACGAGTGCACGGCTTCGCGCCGAGCGAACGGCCTCGCCGCGCTCGCAGGTCGTGCACTCGGCGCGACGTCGTGCACTCGGGGGAAGGAGCGGAGGGGAACACCGGGGGAGGCGGGGCGGGGGCGGGGCGGGGGCGGAGGGGGCGGGTGTCGCGGGCACGAGGGCGGAGGGGGCGGGTGTCGCGGGCACGAGGGCGGAGGGGGCGGGCGTACCCTCGAGAGGTGACTCCCGAACTCGCCGCCCGCATCGTCGCGGACTCCCGCGATCGGGTGGCGTGGATCCGGGCGCGCTCGCGCGGGATCACGGCCACGGATGTCGCCACGCTGACGAGCGAGCGCGCGATCGCCAAGGCCGCCGACCAGAAGCTCATGGGCTCGCGGTTCTCGGGCAACGCCTACACCGACCACGGCCGCCGTCGCGAGCCCGAGATCGCCGCCTGGGTCGCCGCGACCCACGGCATCCACCCCTCGTCGGCGCTTTTCCACGCGGTCATCGAGAAGCGACACCTCGCCACCCCCGACGGCGTCGCCGTCGACAGCGAGGGCCGCGTCACGCTCGCCGAGATCAAGACGACGAACAAGTCGTGGCGCTCGATCCCGCGCGGCTACCTGCGCCAGGTGTGGTGGCAGCAGCACGTGCTCGGCGCCGAGCGCACGCTCGTGGCGTGGGAGGAGCACGCGGACTTCGTGCCGGTCGGCGACGAGCCGCGCTGCGCCTGGGTCGACCGGGACGACGCCGAGATCGCGAAGCTCGTGAACCTCGCCACGGCTCTGATCGACGAGCTGTACCACCGGACGACGGGGCTGCGCGCGCCGAGCCGGCCGCTGCCGCCGGAGAACCCGCGCACGGCCTACCGCGCCCTCGCTCTCGCCGACTGAGCGCACGCGTCCGCGCGCGGACGGCATCGCCTGATCGACGGCGATCCCGCGCGCGCCATCCCGGATGACGGATGCCGCCGGTCTCGGCCGCGACCGCCCTTACGCCGCATCGCGGGAATAGTTGACGCGCGTCAACGTTTACCCATATCGTTGATCCATCTCAACGATTGACTTTTGTCAACCGTCTGCGCCGACGACGTCGCCACCCCGCATTCGATAGAAGGACGTCTCCCATGACAGCCACCGCCGCGACGGACACCGCCGCCCCACCCAAGATGAGCCAGCGCCGCGTCCTGGAGGCCCTGTCCGGGCTTCTGCTCGGCATGTTCGTCTCGATGCTCGCCTCGACCGTCGTCTCGACGTCGCTCCCCGTGATCATCCACGACCTCGAGGGCGATCAGAGCGCCTTCACCTGGGTCGTCACCGCCACTCTGCTGACGACCGCGATCTCGACCCCCATCTGGGGCAAGCTCGCCGACCTCACCAACCGCAAGGTGCTCTTCCAGCTGGCGATCGCGATCTTCGTCGTCGCGACGGCCGCGGCGGGCTTCTCGCAGGACCCGCAGATGCTCATCGCCTTCCGCGCGGTGCAGGGACTCGGCGCCGGCGGTCTCGCCGCGCTCAGCCAGGTCATCATGGCCGACATCATCAGCCCGCGTGAGCGCGGCCGGTACATGGGTCTGTTCGGTGCGGTCATGGCCGTGGCCACCGTCGGCGGCCCGCTGCTCGGCGGCGTCATCACCGATGCGCTCGGATGGCGCTGGAACTTCTTCGTCGCGCTGCCCTTCGCCGTGGCGGCCCTGATCATCGTGCAGCGCACTCTGCACCTGCCGGACCGCGAGCCGCGCAAGGTCTCGATCGACTACCTCGGCATCGTGCTGCTCTCGGTCGCCGTGTCGCTGCTGCTCATCTGGGTGACCCTCGCCGGAAGCTCGTTCGACTGGTGGAGCGTGCCCACGATGCTGATGGTGGGCGGCGCCCTCCTGGCCGCTGTGCTGTTCGTCATCGTCGAGCTGCGCGTGCGCGAGCCCCTCATCCCCCTCACGCTCTTCCGCAACCGCACCTTCACGCTGGCCGTGATCGCGTCGATCGCGACGGGCATCGCGATGTTCGGCGCGTCGGTGTACCTCAGCCAGTACATGCAGTCCGCCCGGGGCGCGACGCCCACTGAGGCGGGTCTTATGACGATCCCGATGATCGGCGGGCTGCTCGTCTCGTCGATCGTCGTCGGACAGCTCATCTCGCGGTTCGGACGCTGGAAGCCGTACCTCGTCGTCGGCTCGGTGCTGCTGGTGGCCGGGGCGACGCTCCTGTCGACCATCCACTACGACACGAACTTCTTCCTCGTGTCGGTCTACATGTTCCTGCTCGGCGCGGGCGTGGGCATGACGATGCAGAACCTGGTGCTGGTGGTGCAGAACACGTCCCGCCCGTCGGAGATCGGCGCCGCCAGCTCCGGCGTCACGTTCTTCCGGAGCCTGGGCGGCACGATCGGGGTCTCGGTCATGGGCGCGGCTCTCGCCTCCCGCGTGACCGAGCTCGTCGCCGAGCGCAAGGACGACATCGGCGGCGCCCTCGCGACGCTGGGCGACCAGGCTCAGCAGTGGGCGGCGCAGCTGCAGTCGGGGACGCTCCCCCAGGTGTCGGCGATGCCGGAGACGCTGCGGGTCATCTTCGAGGACATCTACGCCACCGGGATCTCGCACGCGTTCCTGATCGCGGTGCCCGTCGCCGTCATCAGCCTGATTGCGATCGTGTTCCTGCCGAACACCCCCCTCACCCGGATGACGACCGCCGAGCGCCGTCACGCCTCCGAGGCCGACCTCGCCACCGTCACGGTGCCCGAGGCGATGGAGACGCTCACCGCGACGGGCACGGTCACGGTGCCCTCGGGCGACGCGGGACGCCCGGCATCCGAGAAGTAGGCTGATCCGGATGAGCGACGAGACCACTCGAGAGGCGCGCACCGATGCGGTGCGCGCCCTCGAGGGCGAGTTCAGCGAGCTGATCGGCCAGTTCCGGCGCATCATCACCGAGAACGCCAACCGCGTGAGCCCCGGCATGCTCCCGGGTGCCTACAAGGTCTTCACGACCATCGTCCGTCGCGAGTCGATCACGCAGTCCGCGCTGGCAGAGACGCTCATGGTCGACAAGGGGCAGCTCAGCCGGACGGTGCGCGAGCTGGAGTCGCTCGACCTGATCCAGCGCGCCCCCGATCCCGCCGACGGACGCTCGAGCCTGCTCTCACCGACCGCGTTCGGGATGGAGCGCCTCGCCGCCGCACGCGCCCCCCAGGAGGGGCTCCTCTTGAGCGCACTGGACGAGTGGCCCGTCGACGAGATCGACAACCTGACGCGGCTCCTGCACGCACTGAACGCCGGTGTGCTGCCCCGCCACGGCGGCGCGCAGCCTTCGACAGTGGTTTCACCGGCGTAACACGGCTGAGACAATGGCGCGCTTGACTGGGGCCAGCCCCGGCACGCGCTGCCATCGCCGACACGCACGTGGAAGGAGCGACCGATGAGCTACCGGCCGCTGCGTACGACAGACCTCTCGACGCCGACGGAGTCCGCTCCCCCGCCCGTCCCGGCCCGCATGCGTGCGGCCGTGATCGACGAGCCCGGCTCGCCCGAGGCGCTCCACCTCGGCGAGATCCCGGTGCCCGACCCGGTCCTGGGCGAGCTGCTCGTGCGGGTCGTGGCTGCGGGCGTCAACCCGATCGACGCCAAGACGCGCGCGGGAGCCGGCGTGTCCGCCGCCGTACCGGCGTATCCCGCCGCCCTCGGATACGACTTCAGCGGCGTGGTCGTCCGCGCCCCGTACGCCTCGCATCCGCTGCAGCCGGGCACCGAGGTGTACGGCATGGTGCCGTTCCCCCGCACCGGCGGCTCGTACGCCGAGTACGTGGTCGTGCCGTCGCAGTCGGTGACGCGCAAGCCCGCGGCGCTCTCCCACGTCGAGGCCGCGGGCGTCCCGCTCGCCGCCCTCACCGCCTGGGGGCTGATCGTCGAGACCGCGCACGCGCACGAGGGGCAGCGCATCCTCATCCACGCCGGCAGCGGAGGGGTGGGCCACTTCGCCGTGCAGCTCGCCGCCTACTTCGGCGCGCAGGTCACCGTCACCGCCTCGGCGGGCAACGCGCCGTGGCTGCGCGAGCTCGGCGCATCGGTCGTGATCGACTACGCCACGACGCGCTTCGAGGACGTGGTCGGCGAGATGGATGCGGTCATCGATCTCGTGGGCAACGCCACCGACGACGTGGGGAGCCGTTCGCTGGGCGTGCTGCGCCCGGGCGGGCTGTATGTGCTGGTGCCGACCGGCTCGTGGGACGGCTTCGAGGAGGCCGCCGCGGCGGCGGGCCTGCGCGCCACCGGGTACAAGGTCATCCCCGACGGCGATGTGCTGTCGACGCTCGCCCGCCTCCTCGACACGCGTTCCATCCAGGTGTACGTCGACGCGGTGCACGATCTGACGGACGCGGCGAGCGCCCATCGCGACCTCGAACGCGGCCACACCCGCGGCAAGTCGGTGCTACGGGTCAGCGAGGGCTGACACCGCCGGTCAGCGCCTCCGCCGCGACCGAGACGACCGACGCGGCGATCGCATCGAGCAGCGGTGACCCCAGGTTCCACTGCTGCCAGTACAGCGGCACGTCGATGGGCTCGCCGCCGAGCGCCACGAGAGTCCCGGCGTCGAGGTCGTCGGAGCACTGCTGGAGCGGCAGCATCCCCCATCCGAGCCCCGCGCGCACCGCGAGAGCGAAGTCGTGGGAACCGGGTACGAGGTGACGGGCCACGAGAGCGGGGTCGACGCCGCGGGCGCGCAGCCATCGCGACTGCAGCTCGTCGCGCCGGTCGAAGTCCACCGCCGGCAGTGACGCGAAGGCATCGGCGTCCGCCGCGTCGCGCGCGATGTCGGCGGTGGCCACGGCGACGTAGCGCATGGTGCCGAGCGGGGTGACCCGGCATCCCGCGACCGGGACCGCGCGCGATGTGACCGCCGCCATCACCTGGCCAGACTCGAGCAGCGCAGCGGTGAAGTCCTGGTCGTCGCGGTGGAGGTCGACGACCACGGCGTGCTCCCTCGTGACCCGGGCGAGGGCGGGCACGAACCAGGTCGCCATCGAATCGGCGTTGACCGCGAGCGGCACACTCACCCGCGGCGCCGCAGCCGGGCCGTGCAGCTCGGTCACGAGATCGTTCGCGAGCAACGCGTACTGCCGCGCAAGCCGCACGACGCGCTCGCCGTCCGCCGTCGCACGCGCCGGCTTCGCGCGCACGAGCAGCACGCGGCCCAGCCGGTCCTCGAGTGCGCGGATGCGTTGGCTCACCGCGGACGGGGTGATGTGCAGGCGGCGGGCGGCCGCATCCATCGTGCCCGTGTCGATGACGGCCGCGAGCGTCGCGGCGAGGTCCGCGGAAATCTCAACCATAAGCACAGCTTACGCAGCCACAGAAATGACAGCTGTACTGTGCGCGACCGCCTCCGTATCGTCGGGCAGGTGATCTCTCCTTTCTTCGCGGGCCTCACCCTCGGGCTCTCGCTCATCGTCGCGATCGGCGCGCAGAACCTCTTCGTGCTGCGGCAGGGCATCCGGCGGCAGTACGTGTTCGCCGTCGCGGCGGTCTGCGCCGTCTCGGACGCGATCCTCATCGCGGTCGGGGTGTCCGGGCTCGGCCTCCTCCTGCACCACGCGCCGTGGGCGATCTCGGTCGCGCGCTGGGCCGGCGCGGCGTTCCTCCTCGGCTACGCGTTCGTCGCCGCGCGTCGCGCGATCCGTCCCACCGGGGCGGCCCTCGAGGCAGGCGACGCGGCGGCCGGTGGCGACTCCGACTCCACCGCCTCCGGCGGGTCCGGGCGCGGGACCACCGTCCGCAGCCGCACCGCGGGGCCGCTGACCGCCGTCATCATGACCTGCCTGGCGCTCACGTGGCTGAACCCCCACGTCTACCTCGACACGGTGTTCCTGCTCGGTTCGGTCGCGGCGACCCAGGGCGACATGCGCTGGGTCTTCGCCGCCGGGGCGATGCTCGCCAGCGTCCTCTGGTTCGGCGCGCTCGCCTTCGGCGCGCGTTACCTCAGCCGGTGGCTCGCCTCACCGCGCGCGTGGCGCATCCTCGACGGGCTCATCGCCGTCGTCATGGCCGTCATCGCCGTGAACCTGATCATCGCGGGCTGAGCCGCGCGCCCGGCGCCGCGCATAGTGGCACACCGACGGCGACCGCGATACCCGGGTGCCGCTCGACCGGCACAGCCCGCATGATGGGAGCATGCGCCACACCCATGTCGTCGTCTCCGGAACCGTCCAGGCGGTCGGCTACCGCGACGCCGCACGGCAGACCGCCGTCGAACTCGGCGTCGCCGGATGGGTGCGCAATCGCGCCGACGGCACGGTCGAGGCGGAGCTGCACGGCGAGGAGGAGCACGTGCAGCAGATGATCGATTGGATGCGGTCGGGCCCGCGATTCGCGCACGTCGACCGCACGGTCGTCACCGAGACCGACGCGACCGGCCCCCTCGATTTCACCGTCCGCGACGACGCGTGACGACACGAAGAAGGGCCCCCGTCCGAGGACGGGGGCCCTTCTCACGTGCGCTGTCGGTCAGGACAGGACGTTGACGTCCAGCGGGATGCCGGGGCCGAACGTGGTCGAGACCGCACCCTTCTGGATGTAACGGCCCTTCGCGCTCGAGGGCTTCAGGCGGACGACCTCGTCGATCGCTGCCGTCATGTTCTCGTCGAGCTGCTCGGCCGTGAACGAGGCCTTGCCGACGACGAAGTGCACGTTGGCGTGCTTGTCGACGCGGAACTCGATCTTTCCGCCCTTGATCTCCTCGACGGCCTTGGCCGCGTTGGGGGTCACGGTGCCGGTCTTCGGGTTCGGCATCAGACCACGGGGGCCCAGCACCTTTCCGAGACGACCGACCTGGCCCATGAGCTCGGGCGTGGAGACGGCCGCGTCGAACGCGGTCCAGCCGCCGGCGACCTTCTCGATGAGCTCGGCGCCGCCGACCTCGTCGGCGCCAGCGGCGATCGCTGCCTCGGCCGCGGGGCCGGTGGCGAACACGATGACGCGGGCGGTCTTACCGGTGCCGTGGGGCAGGATGACGGTGCCGCGCACCATCTGGTCTGCCTTGCGGGGGTCGACGGCGAGCTTGAGCGCGACCTCGACGGTCGAGTCGAACTTCTTCGACCCGGTCTCCTTCGCGAGGGCGACTGCCTCGGTCGGGGTGTAGAACTTGCCGGCCTCGATCTTCTCGGCGGCGGCGATGTATGCCTTGGACTTAGCCATGTTCGTGATCCCCTCAGTCCTCGACCGTGATGCCCATGGAGCGGGCGGTGCCGGCGATGATCTTCGAGGCAGCCTCGATGTCGTTCGCGTTCAGGTCGGGCTGCTTCGCCTCGGCGATCTCGCGCACCTGAGCCTTGGTGAGCTTGGCCACCTTGGTCGTGTGGGGCGTGGGCGAACCCTTGGCCACACCGGCGGCCTTCTTGATGAGCTCCGCGGCGGGCGGGGTCTTCAGGATGAAGGTGAAGCTGCGGTCCTCGTAGACGGTGATCTCGACGGGGATGACGTTGCCGCGCTGCGACTCGGTCGCGGCGTTGTACGCCTTGCAGAACTCCATGATGTTGACGCCATGCTGACCGAGCGCGGGCCCGATCGGCGGCGCCGGGTTGGCGGCACCAGCCTTGATCTGAAGCTTGATCAGGCCGGTCACCTTCTTCTTCGGTGCCATTTCCTCTTCCTCTCATCGAACGGATGCCGCGCGCCCGGCGACGATGCGCTTCGCGCCTCGCATCGGACGAGCATCCGTTCTCCCGCGGATCCGGCGGTTCCGGACTGCGGTTGTTCGCGCGCACGACGAAGCGGCGCACAAACCACATGAGTCTACCCGATCCGGGCGGCCCGCGGTGTGCGCGAGAAGGGAGCCCCGACGCACGTGCGTGCGGCCGACGCGAAACGCCCCGTCTCGCAGAGCGTGACGGGGCGTTTCGGGTAAGACGTATGTGTCAGATCATCTTCGAGACCTGGTCGAACGACAGCTCGACCGGCGTCTCGCGCTCGAAGAGCGAGACGAGGACGGTGAGCTTGCCGCTCTCCGGCTTGATCTCGCTGATCGAGCCCGGAAGACCCGCGAACGAGCCCTCCTTGATCGTGATGGTCTCGCCGATCTCGTAGTCGACCTCGGCGATGATGCGGGCGGTGGGCTGCGTGCCCTTCGCCGTGGTGCCCTTGGCCGGGGCGACTTCCTTGATCTCGACGAGGCTCTTCAGCATGTTGAAGGCCTCTTCGAAACGCAGCGGAGTCGGGTTGTGGGCGTTGCCCACGAAGCCGGTGACGCCCGGCGTGTGGCGCACGACCGACCAGGTGTCCTCGTTGAGCTCCATGCGCACGAGCACGTAGCCGGGGATCCGGACGCGCGTCACCATCTTGCGCTGACCGTTCTTGATCTCGACGACGTCCTCCATCGGGACCTCGATCTGGTAGATGTCTTCCTCGACCTCGAGCGTCGACTTGCGCTGCTCGATGTTGGCCTTCACCTTGCGCTCGAACCCGGCGTAGGAGTGGATGACGTACCACTTGCCCGGCAGGGCGCGCAGCTCGGTGCGGAACGCCTCGTACGGGTCGGCGTCCTCGTCGGCCTCGGTCTCGGCGTCCTCGACGATGCCCGCAGCGGCGTCGATGTCGGCGACGAACTCGGGGTCGAGGACGGGGGCGTCCGGCTCGCCGTTGACATCGGGCCCGTCGTACGGGGCGACCTCGTCGGCGGCGTCGGCCTCGCGCTCGGCTTCTTCGTCGGCGAGCGATTCCGTCAGCACCTCGGCCGCGGCCTCGGCCTCGGCGGCCTGGTCGATCTCGAGTGCGTCGTTCACGATGGCGTCCGCCTCCGGGTCGTCGATGTCGATGTCTTCGGTGCCGTCGTCGCCGTCTTCTTCGGCGTCGGGGTCCTCGATGTGCAGCGCCACGTGCTCGGCGGGCTCAACGGAACGCTCCTCGGCGGCCAGGGTGTTGCCCTCCTGGGCCTCGTCGTCCTCGCTGGACTGCTCGGCAGCGGTCGCCCAGTCGGCGTCGTCGGTGTATTTCTCAGACACTTACGTACTCTCTCGTTCGTGGTCGCGGACCGCGAGGGCCCACCGCGCGATCTCAGACGCCGGGAATCCCGAAGACGACCGTCGTCAGCCAGACGAAAACGACGTCGAGGCCGTACACGACCGCCATCATCACGACGACGAATCCCAGGACGACGCCGGTGAACTTCAGGAGTTCCTTGCGCGTCGGGGTGACGACCTTGCGGAGTTCGGCGAAGACCTGACGGATGAAGATGACGATGCGCATGAAGAAGTTCGGCTTCTTCTCGCCCACGGCGCCGCTCGCCGCGACGACCTCGCCCTTCGGCTCGTCCTGGATCATGCACCCACCTGAATCATTACCGATGTACCAGCGTGCGCTGGCGCGCAGGGCGGACAGGAATCGAACCTGCAACCTGCGGTTTTGGAGACCGCTGCTCTGCCAATTGAGCTACCGCCCTAAAGACCCTGAGGTCTCGGACCCGCACTCCTGCCGTGAACCTTGTCGGGGGCTGCCCGAACGCGGGGCACGGCGAAAGAATGCAGACTTGTACTGCACGTCCCAGTGTAGAGCATGCCCTCGTGCCATGCGAACGCTCACGACGAAAGGCAGGGCGTGAAGACCGCGATCACGAGCGTCGGCCCGTCCACGGTCAGCGTCGTCACGATGTTCTCCTCCGAGATCCACGCCTGCTGTGCGGGCGACCCCTCGGCCGCGCGGATGGTGGACCATTCGCCGCCGTCGAGGGTGCCGGCCAGGTCGGAGCGGATGCGCGACGCCTCGGCCGGGTCGGCCGCGACCGACAGCGTGCCCGTCGCGGTGAACGCCGTCTGGGAGCTCCCCTCCGGGCGCGCGCACTCCTGATCCGCGGGCTCGGCCGTCTGCAGGGTGCGCAGGACGGCGGGATCGACATCCGCCGCCCGCGCGACGAGCGCGTCGAAGGTCGCTCGCGCGCTGTCGGTGACGACATCCGGATCGGGGCCGGCGCACCCGGCGAGGGCGAGCAGCGCGACCAAGGGCAGCAGCGCGAACGTGCGACGACGGGTCATGGGCGCACCACTTCGGCGATCTCGTAGTCGGCGGCGACCGGCTCCGCCACCGGTACGCCCAGCGACGCCAGGTGGTCGAGGAGCCAGCCGTCGTACCAGCCGTCGACGTCGCAGGGCGCCGACGAGGTCGCGTAACGCCACGCCGGGATGCCGTGCACGTAGACCGCTCGGCAACTCGCGTCGGCCTCGAGTTCGGCGATGTAGGCGTCCCGGGGGACGCCCACACGGTCGGCCGCGAGGAAGGCCGCGTAGTAGTTCTGGTACTGGTACCAGTGCATGGCCTCGTGCACGAAGATCGGCCACACGGTCTCCTCCGTGCCCGGCTCCCACGCCATGAGCACCCAGTCCGGGAACCGGGTGTCGTAGCAGCCGCCGACGACGAGGGTGTACGCGTCGTTGCCCTCGGCGTTGTATCCGCAATTGTCGGGACCGGCCTCGTAGGCCACCTGGACGTCGGTGGCGCCGATCGCATCGAGGAACCCGCGGCCGGTGGGATCGGCGCCCGGCATCGCCGTGCCGCCCGGGTTGGACTGCGCGGGCGTGGGGGCCGCGGTGCCCGCGCGCCAGCTCTCGACGGCGGCCTGCTCGGCGTCCCACGCGGATCGCGCGGCGCGGTACGCCTCGCCCTGGGTCGTGGTCGCCTCGGTCTGCGGGGCCGCAGCGGCGAGCGCGGCATCGACGATCTGCTGCTGCGACACCGTCACGCCCTCGGCGCTCAGGTTGCGCTCGTAGACCGTCCACGCCGCCCAGCCGATACCGGTTCCCGCGGCGATGACGCCGCACATCCCTACGAGCGCGAGGCCCGTGACGAGCAGGGCCCGGCCGGCGCGGGAACGGCGCGCGGGGCCGGGCGGGATCGCCTCGGGCGCGCCGATCATGCGCGTATCCCGCGGTTCGCCCGCGCCCGCCCCGTCGTGCGTCTCGTCCGCCATGGCACCATTCTGTCGCCTCGACGGCGCCATCGTGGCACGCCGGCGCCACGCCTCATCCGGCGATGCGCACGAGCTTCTTGTTGACGAACTCGTCGGCCGCCAGCAGACCCATCTCCCGCGAGGTGCCCGACCGCTTGACGCCGCCGAAGGGCAGCTCGGGCGAATCGGCCAGCACGCAGTTGATGTAGACCATGCCCGCGTCGATGCCGTCGGCCACCCGCTCCGCCTGCGCGGGGTCGGTGGTGAACACGTAGGACCCGAGACCGAAGCTGGTGTCGTTCGCCACGTGCACGGCCTCGGCCTCGTCCGCCACGCGGTAGACCACACCGGCCGGCCCGAAGAGCTCCTCGCGGTAGACGTCCATCTCCGGCGTGACGTCGGTCAGCACGGTGGGGCTGACGTAGGCGCCCTCGCGGGTGCCGCCGGTCACGAGCCGGGCGCCCTGCGCGACGGCACGATCGATCTGCTCCTGCAGCCGCTCGGCGGCGACCAGCGACGACAGCGGTCCCAGCTCGGTGTCGTCGGCGAACGGGTCGCCCATGACGGTGGCCTCCATCGCCGCCGTGAACTTCTCGAGGAAGGACTCGTAGAGCCCGTCCGTGACGATGAAGCGCTTGGGGGCGTTGCAGGACTGGCCGTTGTTGTCCAGTCGCCCCTCGACGGCGGCGGCGACGGTCGCGTCCAGATCGTCGGTGGACAGCACGATGAACGGGTCGGAACCGCCGAGCTCGAGCGCGACCTTCTTCAGGCTCCGCCCGGCGGCCTCGGCCACGGCGGCGCCCGCCCGCTCCGAGCCCGTCACCGAGACGCCCTGCACGCGCGGGTCGGCGATCACCGTGGCCGCCTGCTCGTTGGTCGCGTAGAGGTTGAGGTAGGCGCCGACGGGCAGGCCGGCATCCACGTGGAGCGCCTCGATCGCGGCGGCGGATTCGGGGCACTGCGGGGCGTGCTTGAGCAGGATGGTGTTGCCCAGCACCAGGTTGGGCGCCGCGAAGCGGGCCACCTGGTAGTAGGGGAAGTTCCACGGCATGATGCCCAGCAGCACGCCGAGCGGGGCCTTGCGCACCACGGCCGTGCCCTCGCCCAGGATGTCGAGCGGCTGGTCGGCGGTGATGCGTTCGGCGTTGTCGGCGTAGAACTCGGTGATGTCGGCGGCGAAGTCGACCTCGCCGAGGGCCGCGGCGAGCGGCTTGCCCATCTCGCGCACGATCGTTTCGGCGAGGGCGTCGCGGCGTTCGCGATAGAGCTCCGCGACCCGGCGGATGCGGGCGGCCCGTTCGGCGACCGGCGTGGCGCGCCACGTGCGGTAGGCCTCGTCGGCGCCGGCGAGCTTGGCGGCGAGTTCCTCATCGGTGAGGGTCGGGTAGGTGGCCAGGGTCTCACCCGTCGCCGGGTTCACGACTGCGTAGTCGCTCATGCGTCCTCCTTGGGAGTGTGGGAGTCGGTGTCGTGGAATCGTGGTCGTCGCTCGTGCACCCAGTGTGCCGTCACCGGCGCCGGCGGCGCAGGCTCGCCGGCGCGTCCAGGCCCAGCGTCTTGCCGCGGAAGAAGTCGGGTCGGACGATCGCCTGCCAGATCATGATCGCGACGCCGACGAGGATGACGGTGACCCCGAGGACGAAGACGAGCCCCAGTCCGAAGATCTGCGATCCCGAGCCGTAGTCCGGGTTCATCGAGTCGACGAGGGTGGTCACGAACAGCACGGCGAGGATCACGCCGCCGATCAGCGGGAAGAGCAGCGTGAAGAAGAACGACCGCGCCGAGTCGAACCACTGCTTGCGGAAGTACCAGACGCACGCGAACGCGGTGAGGCCGTAGTAGAAGCAGATCATCATGCCGAGCGCGGTGATGGTGTCCCACAGCACGTTCTCGCTGACGAAGCGCATGACCGCGTAGAACCCGGAGGCGACGACGGCGGCGACGACCGTCGCGTAGCCCGGGGTGAAGAACCGCGGGCTGACCTTGGCGAAGGCCGGCGGCAGGGCGCCGTAGTGCCCCATCGCCAACAGGGTGCGGGCGGGCGAGACGAACGTCGACTGCAGCGAGGACGCCGAGCTGGTGAGCACCGCCAGCGACACGAGGGCCGCCAGCGGACCGAGGATCGGGCCCGACAGGTGGAAGAACACGTTGTCCTGGATGTCGGGGTTTCCGAGGCCGAACTCGCCGTCCCCCACACCCGCGAACATGATCAGCGACACCGACAGCAGCAGGTAGAGCACGACGATCGCGATGACCGTCACGGTGGCCGCGCGTCCCGGCGTCTTGTCGGGGTCCTTCGTCTCCTCGTTCATGGTCAGGGTCACATCCCAGCCCCAGAAGATGAAGATCGACAGCGACAGGCCGGCCGCGAAGGAGCTGAAGGACGACACCGCGAAGGGGTTGAACCACGACCAGTCGAAGGGCGTCGCGTCGAACCCGTTGCCGTTCACGGTCTCGACGATCGCCGCGATCGAGAAAGCCAGGAGCACGACGACCTGGAAGCCCACGAGCACGTACTGCAGCTTCTGCGTGGTCTGCATGTCGCGATAGGAGACGAGGGTCGCCGCGGCCATGAAGGCCAAACACACGACCACGTTGACGAGCGGGTTCGCCGCGATGTCGGCGATGCTCTCGTTCTGCGTGATCTGCGCGATCAGCAGGAAGAGGAAGTCCACCGCGATGCCGGCGAGGTTCGACAGCACGAGGATGGTCGCGGCGACCAGGCCCCATCCCGCCATCCAGCCGACCCACGGTCCGAAAGCGCGTGCCGCCCACGTGAAGGATGTGCCCGAGTCCGGCATCGACCGGTTGAGCTCGCGGTAGCCGAAGGCGACCAGCAGCATCGGGATGAACCCGACGAGGATGATCGCCGGCACCTGGACCCCGACCGCGGAGACGGTGGGTCCGAGCGCCGCGGTGAGCGTGTAGGCGGGGGCGATGCAGGAGATGCCGATGACGATGGCGCCGATGAGGCCCACCGTTCCCGCCGACAGCCCCTTCTTGGAGAGACCGCCGGTCTCGGTCGTCGGTGTCGCCGTCTGCGGGTCGGAAGCGCTCATCATCGAGATCCTTCTGCGGTACGCGTGCGGGGCACGACGATCATGGGGACGGGTAGGACATGGAGCATCTTGGCGGCAGTGGAGCCGAGGAACAGGCGCCGCGGTTGGGCGAGACGACTCGAGCCGACCAACGCGATCTCGGAGGGTTCCCAGTCGATCTGCTGCACGGCGTCCTCGATGGAGTCGCCGCTCGCGGTCACGACCTCCGCGTCGAGGCCCTCGGGCAGCGCCGCGCGGGCCTGCGCGAGGACGTCGTGCGCGTGCGAGGCGCCCGTGATGCGGATGACGCCGGTGTCGGCGCCCGGGGGCAGATCGATCGTCGCGAGCGAGAGCAGCCGGAGCGGCGCGCCGGTCGCCACGGCGAGGGCGACCGCCTCGGCCAGCAGCACCGCGCCGCCGGGCCGCGTGCCGACGGCGGCCGTGACCCGGGCGACACCCGCGCCGGGCGGCAGGTCGCGTGCGCCCTCCGGCGCCAGCACGACGGGCACGTCCGAGTAGTGCATCAGTTCGTTGGCCACGGTGCCGAGGCGGTGCCGACCGCGCAGTCCGCCGTTGGCCGCACCGACCACGATGTGGGTGGCCTGGACCTCGTCCGCCGCGGCCACGAGCCCTTCGGCGAACGACTCGCCGTAGCGGATGTGGGGACGGTGGACCACCGTGTCGCCCACCAGTTCCGCGGCCCGCTCCAGCCAGCCGGTCGCCGTCTCGCGCAGGTGCCGGTCGTAACCCGCGTCCGGCGGGGTGATGACCGAGCGCTCGTCGCTCGGCAGGACGATCACGATGTCGAGCTCCGACGCCGAGGCGGCGGCGAGCCGCATCCCCAGGACGAGGGCGTCGGCGCCGGCGTCGGTCGCGGTGTAGCCGACGACGATGCGCCCGCTCACGCGCGGACCGCCTGGACGATCTCGTCGGCCGCGAGGTGACCCATGCGGATGGCGCCGTCGACGTGCTGGTACCCCGCTCCGGCGAGGTCGCTGCAGGCGAGGTGGATGGGGCCGATCGCGGTGCGCAGGTCGGCGCCGTAGCGGTGCAGCCCGCCCAGGTCGAAGCTGGCCGCGTATGCGCCGCGGGTCCATTCCTCGCTGCCCCAGTCGCTCTCGTAGTAGACGACCGGGTTCTTGGCCTCGGGACCGTAGTAGTGCGAGAGGGATTCGAGGATCCGCTCCTTGCGCTCGTCTGCGGAAAGGCGGAACAGGTCGTCGGCGTTGCGGTCGGAGACGAAGCCGACCAGCGTGCCCCGCTCGTCGCCGTGGTTGGTGTTGTCATACGCCTCGTGCGCGAGTTCGTACGGGCTGAAAGCCGTGCCGGACAGCCCCTGCTCGCGCCAGAACGGCCGGTCGTACACGGCGTGCACCTTGATGACGAACCCCATCGAGATGTGCTGGTGCATCTGCTGCTGCAGTCGCGGCAGCGCCGGCACGAACGAGATGCGCGGATAGAGCACGGGCGCCAGGGCGAGGATCGCGCGACGCGCGCGGACCGTGACGGATGCGGCTTCGGCGACCACGCCGCTGTCGCTCCAGGTGAGGGTGCGGACCGGCTGGTCGAGATACACGTCATCGCCGAGTCGCTCGGCGAGCAGCAGCGGCACCTGCTGGAGGCCGCCGACGACGCGCTTGTCGAGGATGAAGTCGGCGTCGACGAGGTGCGAGTAGCTACCGGCGCTCGCGGCCATGAGCAGCGACTGCAGGAGCGAGAACGCGTGGGTCGGCTTGGTGAGCATGGCCGACCCCGTGGCGAAGGCGAGGTTTCGCACCGCCTCGTCGTCGTCGGTCTGCGCGCGGAGCCAGGCGTCCCACGACACCGTGTCCCACTCGGCGGCCCGCGGGTGAGCCCACGGTCGATCGGGGTCGATCTCGGCGACGAGCGCGTCGAGCACGTCGGTGATCCGCTCGATCTCGGCAGCCGTGGCCTCGCTCACGGGGAAGGCGTCGCCCGTGAAGCGGGTGAGTGCACCGTCGGGGCCCACGTAGACGCTGTCGCCCTCGCGGTACCGCGAGTAGGTCGACAGGCCCAGCTCGGCCACCGTGTCGATCAGCGCATGCTGGTCGGGCGACACCCACTGGCCGCCGATCTCGAGCATCGCGCCCTCGATCGTGTCGGTCCACAGCCGCCCGCCCACGCGATCCCTCGCCTCGAGCACGGCGACCGAGAGGCCGGCCTTGCGCAGGTCGTTGGCGGCCGTCAGCCCGGCGGCGCCGGCGCCGATGACGACGACGTCGCGCGTGATCTCGGTGGTGCTCATGTCACTCCTTCGTGTGGGTACCGCGGGTCCGGATCGGGTGGTGGTGTCGGGTCAGGTCAGGCGGCGGCGAGCGCCGCGGCGACCACATCCAAGCCCTCGTGCAGCAGCTCGTCGCCGATCGAGAGCGGAGGCAGGAAGCGGATGACGTTGCCGTAGGTGCCGCAGGTCAGCACGATGACGCCCTCGGCGATGCACGCCTTGGCCACGGCGGCGGTCAGCGCCGCATCCGGTTCGCCGGTGGCAGGGTCCACGAACTCCGCCGCCACCATCGCTCCGCGCCCGCGCACCTCGCCGATGCGGGGGTCGGCCGACTGCAGAGCCGTCAGGCGGTCGACCAGGATGCGGCCGAGGTCGTTCGCCCGATCGACGAAGCCCTCGTGCTCGAAGGCGTCGATGGCCGCCAGCGCGGCGGCGCAGGCGATCGGGTTGCCGCCGTACGTGCCGCCGAGTCCTCCCGCGTGCGAGGCGTCCATGATCTCGGCGCGACCGGTGACCGCCGCCAGCGGCAGCCCCGCGGCGATGCCCTTCGCGGTCGTCACGAGGTCGGGGACGATGCCGAACAGCTCGCTGGCGAACATGGCGCCGGTGCGGCCGAATCCGCTCTGCACCTCGTCGGCGATGAAGACGACGTCGTTCGCGCGGCACCAGTCGACGATCGCCGGCAGGAACCCGTCGGCGGGGACGATGAAGCCGCCCTCGCCCTGGATGGGCTCGATGATGACGGCCGCGAGGTTGTCGGCGCCGACCTGCTTCTCGATGAGCGAGATCGCACGACGGGCCGCCTCGGGACCCGTCAGGCCGTCGCGGAACGGGTACGACACAGGAGCGCGATAGACCTCGGACGCGAACGGACCGAAGCCGCTCTTGTAGGGCATCGACTTGGCGGTGAGCGCCATCGTCAGGTTGGTGCGCCCGTGGTACGCGTGGTCGAAAGCCACCACGGCGGAGCGTCCGGTGTACTTGCGGGCGATCTTGACGGCGTTCTCGACCGCCTCGGCGCCCGAGTTGAACAGCGCGCTCTTCTTGGCGTGATCGCCCGGCGTGAGCCGGTTGAGGGCTTCGGCGACGCTCACGTACGCGTCGTAGGGCGAGATCATGAAGCAGGTGTGCGTGAACTGCGCGACCTGCGCCTGCACGGCGGCGACGACCGCCGGGTGCGCGTTGCCGACGGTGGTCACGGCGATGCCCGAGCCGAGATCGATGAGCGAGTTGCCGTCGGCGTCGACGACCACGCCGCCACCCGCGGCGACGGCCTCGATGGGCACCGTGTGCCCCACGCCCGCGGCGACGGCGGCCGCCTTCCGGGCGAGCAGCTCCTCGGACCGCGGCCCGGGGATGCGGCTCACGAGCCGGCGCTCCTGCGGGAGCGAGGGGCCGCCCACGGGGACGGTCGGAGGCAGATCGGTGACGCTCATGGCCGCGAGCGTAGGAGCGGCGCCCACGCCACCGCACTCGCCGACATGTACACAGTCACCGGAGATGTGCGCCACGATGTACACATCGGAGGGAATGCGATGACGACGACCACGGTGGACACCCCGACGCTGGGCTCGCTCTACAGCCGCGCCGATCTGCGCCTGCGCGTGGTCGGCGACGACGATGCCGAGAGCCGCGCCGCGCGCGTGCGCGGGGTCCACAGCTCCGACCTGCTCGATCCGACCCCGTTCCTCTCCGAGGGGCTCGTGCTGCTGACCACGGGCACCCAGTTCCTCGACTCGACCGATGACGAGGACTACGACGCGTACGTGACGCGACTGCGCACCCGCGGTGTGACCGCGCTCGGGTTCGGCACCGAGGTCGTGCGCGACGGCGTGCCCGGCCCGCTCGCCGCCGCGTGCCGGACGCAGCGCCTGCCGCTGTTCGAGGTCCCCTACCGCACGCCGTTCATCGCCGTCGCGCGGGCGAACGCCGAGTCGATCGCCGCCGAGGAGTACGCGCGACGCAGCTGGGCGCTCGCGGCCCAGCGCTCGCTGTCGCTCGCGGCCCTCCGTGTCGACGGGCTGGGGGCGACCCTCGACGAGCTCTCCCGACAGCTGCAGGGCTGGGTGGGCATGTTCGACGCCGCGGGGACGCTGACCCACCAGCATCCGGCCGCCGGCATCCCCGCCGATGCCGCGTCGCAGCTCGGCGCGGAGGTCGCGGCGATCCTGCGCCGCGGGGCGCGGGCGGGGTCGGCGCTGCGCATCGACGACATCCCCTTCCATCTACAGACCCTCGGCCGGGGCGGACACCTGCGGGGCGCCATCGCCGTCTCGGTCACCGAGCTCGACCAGGAGGCGCGTGGCGTGGTCACCACCGTCGTGGCGATGGCGGGGCTCGCGCTCGAACAGCGCCAGAGCCTGTCGCACGCGCGGTCGGCGCTGCGCGCGGGGCTCGCCACAGCGCTCCTCTCGGGAGAGATCGCCCTCACCCGCCGCGTCGCGCGCACCGTGTGGGGCGGCTTCCCCGCCGCGCCCGTGCTCGTCGCCGTCACGGATCCCGCGGCCGCCCGCCGCGAGGATGTGGCCGAGTGGCTCGAGGCCACGGCGATGGATGCGGACGGCGCGCTCTTCTTCGGGCGCGTGGAGGACGGGATCGTCCTCGCTCTCCCGCCCGAGCGCCGGGAGATCCTCGACACGCTCGCGGCGCGGTTCCGGGTGACGGTCGGGGTCTCGTCCCCGGTGCGGCTGGAGGCGATGGCGGACGCCCTGGTGCAGGCGCGTCTGGCCCGCGAGCGGGGGCAGGGCGGTGTGAGCGACTTCGCGACAGCACGCGGCGGCATCCTCTCGGTCTTCGACGATGCCCAGGCGCGCGCGATCGCCGCCGCGGAGCTCGATCCGCTGCTCACCCACGACCGGGAGCAGGGCACCGCGCTGGTGCCGACGCTCCGCGCGTGGCTCGACGCCGACGCCGGGCACGAGGCCGCCGCCCGGGCGCTCGGCGTGCACCGCCACACGGTGCGCGCCCGCCTCGCGCTGGCGGAGCGGGTACTGGGCCGCGACCTCGGCTCGTTCGCCACCCGCGCCCAGCTCTGGCTCGCCCTGCAGTCCCGCCCCTGACCCGCCCACGGACGCCCACCCCGCACCCGCCCCCGCACCCGCGCCACGCCGACCACGCCGAACGAGCATCCGTTCGGCGAACGAGCATCCGATCGCGTACTCGCTCGGTGAACGCGTGCTCGCTCGGCGATTCGGCCTCGCCCGCTCAGCCGCAGCCGCAGCTGGCGCGCACGACGAGCGCCGGGGCGAACACGGCGTCGAAAGGAGATCCGTCCCCGGGAAGCGGGCCCGCCGTGCCGGCGAGGATACGCGCGGCGGCTCGCCCCATCGCTTCCATGGGCTGACGCACGGTCGTGAGCGCGGGGGCGCTCAGCCTCCCGGCCAAGATGCCGTCGAAGCCGGTGACGATGACGTCCTCGGGAACGCGCAAACCCAGGTCGCGCAGCACGTCCATCGCCGCCAGCGCGTTCTGATCCGTGGAGCACACGAGGGCGCGCGGCATCCGGCCCGACGCGACGAGCGCGTGCAGGTGCTCCGCCATCCGGTCGGGTCCGCGAACGGTGGCATCCACCGGCTCGTCCTCCGGCACGATTCCCGCCTGCGACAGGCTGGCCCGGTACTGGGCGAAGCGCTCCTCGCCGTCCCATGAGTCCAGCCGCCCGACGAACGCGAACGAGCGCACGCCGTGCTCGTCGAGCAGATGCGTCATGATCTCCCGCATCCCCTGACTGTTGTCGACGCGCACGCGATGGTGCCCGTCGGCGGCCGGCGTCGCGGAGAAGAGGACGATCGGGATGGAGGAGGAGAAGCGCGACAGGACGGCGGCGGAGCCCTCGGAGGGGAAGATCGCGAGCCCGTCGACCCGCCCCGCCGTGTCGGCCACGGATACATCGCTGTCGGAGCCGCTGCTGATCATGACGGGCCGGCCCATCACCCAGCACTCGAGCGCGAATCCGCGCTGCACCTCGTCGACGTACAGCGGGAAGGCCCGCGGGTCGGCGAGCAGCTCATCGTCGGTCTCGGTCCACGGAATGATGCGCGGGCCCTCGAGATCGGGGCTGTGCAGATCGCGCAACGCCCGCACCCGGGCCGCGGGCTCGTGCGCCCGCTCCAGCATGAGGTCGAACGCGTGCAGACCCAGGATGCCGGTGCGCCCGCGTGCGAGCCCTCGCGCCGACGCGCTCGGCGCGTAGCCGAGGCGCCGAGCCGCCGCCAGCACCCGTTCCCGCGTCGCCTCGCTGAGCTGCTCGGGGCGGCGGAACGCGAAGGACACCGAGGCGATGGACACGCCCGCCTCCTGGGCGACGTCGTACACGGTCGGGCGGCGCGTACGCGGGCGTTCAGTCACGCGTGCAACCTCCTCCAGTGCGACGGGCCCTGCGATGCCCTATGCGAGTCGCAACCCGTGGCGCACCGGGAACAGCGGATCCCCGGTATCCGACGGTACATCCTCCCTCGACGCACGGACGGCGGCCATCGAACGCGGAAGCTCGACCGGCAGCCGACCTTCGGGCGCGACGCGGCCCGTCAGAGCGTCGATGACCGCGCGGGGCGAGCTGCCGTAGTCGACGACGATGGCAGCCGCATCCTCGACGAACGGCGTGAGGATCGCCGGCCGGTCGATCGTGACCACCAGCACGAGCGGGCAGCGTCGGGCGATCTGCTGCAGGCGGTAGACGAGCCCGGGCGGGAAATCGAGCGAACCCTGGTGGAACCATGCCTCGAGGAACAGGTCGTCGCGCGCGTCGAAGGGAGCCTTGACCCGCACGATCGCGAGATCCGCGGATGCGGGGTCTGCGACGGTCGGGCCGAGCTCGTCGACGTCCGCGTCGGAGAAGCCCTCCACGTAGAGCGCGCCGACCGGCCCGAGCGGCAGCGTCGCACCCGCGGCGTCTTCACGGTTGAGCAGGACGGTCAGCGAACGCGCTTGCGCTCGCTGACCCGCCGCGCGGAAGTCGGCGTTGCCCACGATCCGCTCGGCCTCGTCCACGTC
Source organism: Microbacterium sp. NPDC089189 (assembly GCF_040685095.1). Taxonomy (NCBI): domain Bacteria; kingdom Bacillati; phylum Actinomycetota; class Actinomycetes; order Micrococcales; family Microbacteriaceae; genus Microbacterium; species Microbacterium sp. NPDC089189. The sequence continues at coordinate 70,856 of NZ_JBFBHG010000005.1, read as the reverse complement.
GACGTAGGGATCGTCGAAGAGACCGAGCGCGAACTTGACCCGCAGCAGACGCCGCACCGAGGCGTCGATGCGCTCCTCGCCGACGCGGCCCGAACGCACCAGCTCCAGCAGCAGGTCGACGCACTCCTCCCCGCCGAACTGGTCGGCGCCCGCATCCAGGATCTTCGCCATGCGATCGATCGGCGAGAGCGTCTCGACACCCCACGCACGGGCCGGCAGCACCTGGTCGCCGACGTGGTTGTCGTTGACGAGCTCCCAGTCGGTGACGACCACCCCGTCGTATCCCAGCTCCTCGCGCAGCAGATCCGTGACGATCTGCCGGTTGTAGCCGAAGCCGACCTCCTCGATCGGCTGGCCTGCGCGCTTGAGGCCGACAGGCATGCCGTAGTACGGCATCATCCCCGCCGTACCGCGGCGGATCGCCTCGCGGAACGGTTCCAGGTGGTAGTCGAACATGCCGCCGGGGTAGACCTGCTCGCGGCCGTACGGGAAGTGCGCGTCCTCGCCGTCCTTCTGCGGACCGCCGCCCGGGAAGTGCTTGGTCGTGCATGCGATGCTGTCCGGTCCGAGGCGATCACCTTGGAAGCCCTGCAGATAGGCGGCGGTGAACTCGGCGACGCGCGCCGCATCCTGGCCCAGGGTCTGGGCCTGGCGTCCCCAGCGCGGCTCGGTCGCGAGGTCGATCTGGGGATGCAGCGCCGCACGGATGCCGACGGCCACGTATTCCTGCCGCGCGACGTCGGCGAAGGCGCGCACGGTGGCCACATCGTCGATGGCCGCGAGTCCGAGCCCCTCCGGCCACTGCGAGAACGGACCCGCGGAGAAGGCGACTCCCGTGTTCTCCACGAACGCGTGGCGCGGATCGGTGCTGATCGTGACGGGGATGCCGTGGGGCGTCGTCTCGGCGAGCGCCTGCAGGGCGTTGTTCCACGTGGCGGCCTGACGGGCGGTTCGGATGGCGTGCACGTTGAAGTGGTTCATGTGCTTCTCGCGCACGACGGTCGTGGTCGGCGACTTGGAGATGCGTCCGGGGCGCTCCAGCAGCTCGCCGTCCTCGCCGACCTCGATGACCGTCTGGAACATGAGCCCGCACTTCTCCTCGAGGCTCAGCCGGCCGAGCAGGTCCTCGGTGCGCTCGTCGGGCGACAGACGCGGATCCTCGTACGGATCCATCACGCCGTTGCCGTTCAGATCGCGGTAGCGGGTGCCATCGGGGGCGGTCGAGAATGTCGAGGACATCGGGGCCTTTCTGGGGTACGTGTCGACGGTGCTCACTTGAGCCCCGTCGTCGCGACGCCCTGGATGAAGTAGCGCTGCAGGAACACGAACAGCAGGATGATCGGGGCGATCACCAGCACGGAGCCCGCGAGCAGGAGTCCGTAGTCGGTCGCGTTCTGCCCCGTCGCATAGAGCGAGATCGCGACGGGAAGGGTGTACATGTCCTCGCTCTGGGCGGCCACGAGCGGCCACAGGAAGTTGTTCCAGGAGGCGAGGAAGGTGAGGATGCCGAGCGTCGCCAGCGGCGGACCGCACAGCGGCATCACGACGCGGGCGAAGATGCGCAGCTCCCCCGCGCCGTCGATGCGAGCCGCCTCCAGCAGCTCGTCGGGGATGCCGAGCATGAACTGCCGCATGAGGAAGACACCCAAGGGCGTCGTGACGAAGGGCAGGATCAGTGCGGCGTAACTGCTGGTGAGCCCGAAGGAGGACACCATCACGAACAGCGGCACGAAAGTGACGATGCCCGGCACCATGAGCGTGATCAGCACGACGGCGAACAGCACCTTCTTGCCGGGGAAGTCCATCTTCGCCAGGGCGTAGCCCACCATCGAGCAGAAGACGAGGTTGCCGAGAACGGTGAGCAGCGCCACCACGACGCTGTTGGTGAAGAACCGGCCGATGTCGAGCGGACCGAACCATTGCGCGAAGTTCTCCCACGTGATCTGCTGCGGCAGCCAGGTCGGCGGTCGCTGCAGGATCTCGCTCTGCGTCTTGACGGAGCCGAGCAGCATCCAGACGAACGGGAGAACCCACACGACCAGACCCGCGACCAGCACGGTGTAGGTGAGCGCGCGCCCGGTGAGCGCGCGGCGGGCGCGGCGCCCGGCGATCGTCGTCGAGGTCATCGTCTCTTCCTTCAATCCTTCGAGCGCAGCAGTCGGAACTGCACGAGGCTCACGAGCGCGATCGCGAGGAACAGGATGTAGCTCGCAGCGGATGCGGTGCCGTACTCGCCGAAGCCGAACTGCCTGAACGTGTAGTACGCCACGGACAGCGTCGAATCGAGCGGTCCGCCCTGGGTCATCACGAAGGCCTCCTCGAAGAACTGCAGGAAGCCGACCGAGATGAGTACGGCGCCCAGCAGCAGCGTCGGACGCAGCAGCGGGAGGGTGATCGCCGTGAGCCGGCGCCAGGCGGATGCCCCGTCCATGACCGCCGCCTCCTTGACGTCGGTGGGAATGGCCTGCAGGCCCGCGAGGAAGATCACCATCAGCGTGCCGACGTTGCGCCAGACGGCCATCGCGATGAGGGAGGGCAGCGCCCAGGCGGTGTCGTTGAGCCAGTCCGGGCCCTGGATCCCGACCACGGCGAGCGCCGCGTTGAGCAGCCCATCCGGCTGCAGGATGTAGCGCCATACGACGGACACGGCGACGATGCTCGTCACCACGGGCGCGTAGAAGCCGACCCGGAGGAAGGCGACGATCTTTCCGCCGCCCGAGTTCAGCGCGAGCGCCAGGGCGAGCGCCACCGCCATCGTCACCGGGATGCCGATGACGACGAACGTCGTGGTCACCCCCGCCGAGGTGAGGAAGGTGGGGTCTCCCAGAACCGCGAGGTACTGGTCGAGCCCGACGAAGTTGACGGCGAAGGGCGAGCGGATGTCCTGGGCGCGGAAGTCGGTGAACGACATCGCGAAGGAGCCGACGATCGGCACGACCATGAACGCGGCGAAGACCAGGACGAACGGCAGGGCGAAGCCCCATGCGATCAGGCCCTGACGGCGGCGACGGGTCGACCGACGGCCACCGCCGGCGCGACCGGTGACGGCGGCGGCCGCTCCGGTCGCGACCAGTGATGTCTGCGTCATGGGATCAGTCCAGCCCCACCGCGTCGGCCTTGCTCTGGAGTTCCTTCATCGCATCGGCGGGGCTCAGGGTCCCCAGACGCACCTTCTCGAGCACGGCATCGCCGGCCGCGGCGACCTTCACCCAGGTCGTCGTCGCCGGGACCGATTTCGCGGTCTCGAGCTGCGTGCCGAAGGCGTCGAGGGTCGGCTGGGAGGCGAGCGCGTCGTCCTCCCAGGCCGCCTGGACCGCGGGGAGGTCACCGGTCAGGTCGTACCAGCGCGCCTGCGTCTCCGGCTCGCTCAGCCACTTCGCCAGCTTCCATGCGGAGTTCGCATTCTCGGATCCGTCGAACACGACGAGGTTCGAACCGCCGCTGAACGAGGTGGAGGACTCCTGCGTCGGCAGCACCGCCGTCGTGAACTTGTCGGCGAAGTCCGCGCCCCCGAGCTTCTCGAGCGCACCGATCATGAACGGGCCGTCGATGAGCATCGGGGTGCGACCGGCGACGAAGTCCGCCTCCTGTGCACCCGAGGAGCGATCGGCGGACGGGTTGGCGAGGCCGTTCGAGAAGAAGCTCTCGTAGTACTCGTACGCTTCGACCATCTCCGGGGTGTCGAGCGTCCAGCTTGAGCCGTCCTCGAGCGAGGCGCCGTTGGACCACGGCATCCACAGGGTGCCCTGGAAGGAGTCGTTGCCGGCGGGCAGGCGGATGCCGTACTCCGCTCCGGCCTCGGTCTTCATGTCGGCGGCCATCTCGCTGAGTTCGTCCCACGTGGCGGGCGGGTTCGTCCAGCCGGCCTGCTGCGCCAGATCGGTGCGGTAGTACAGCACTCGCGTGTCGACGTACCAGGGCACGCCCGCCGCACGGTCGCCCACCGTGTTGGATTCGACGGCACCGTCGAAGGCACCGGAGGTGTCGAGGTCGGTGGGCACGGTCTGGAAGGCATCGGCGAAGTCCGCCATCCAGGTCGACCCCATCATGGCGATGTCGGGGGTGTTGCCGCTCGCGATCGCGGTCTGGAACTTGCTGTACGCGGAGTCCCACGGGATCGCGGTGACGTCGACCTCGACCCCGGGGTTGGCCTCTTCGAACGTCGAGACGAACTCGGGGAGCGCCTCGCCTTCTGCGCCCATCGCCCACATCGTGATCTTGCCGGTCGCCGGTTCGCTTCCGATCGTCGTCGCTTCCTGGGCCGCCGTTCCCGCGTCATCCGCGCGTCCGCACCCCGCCAGGCTGAGGGCGGCGACGGCGAGCAGCGCGACGGCTCCGAGCCGAACATGTTTCATGGTTCCTCCTTGAACACGACACTCCGATTGGCGTCGCCGTCACTGTACTTAAGCGCTTAAGCCAGCGCAACCCCGTCGCGGAACTGTGGATGTCGGCCGTCAGAGCGGTCGCAGATATCCGCGGACGAACTCGTCGAAGAGGGCGACCATGTCCACCCCTTCATCGAGCAGGAACTGCTGCTGCAGCCCGTCCATCACCGCGCTGATGAGCCTGCCGGCGTAGGCCGGGTCGACGTCGGTGCGAATCTCGCCCGCCGCCTGTCCCGCCGCGATGATGCGCTCGGCGGATGCGGCCGAGTCGCGGTAGCGGTCCACGAACTCGGCGTGAGCGGGGTGAGCGGGATCGATCGCATCCGCGGCCACGGTCGTGTAGAGCGCGGACAGGCCGCGAGGCGCGCGCTGGTTGTAGGCGACCACATCCGCGCTCTGCTCGATGAGCGTGTGCTCGGCCGGGTCTCCGACGGCCGCGCGAATACGTTCGTCGCGTTGCCGGAGGACCTCCACGAAGAGCTCCTCCTTGCTCGAGAAGTGGTGCAGCACGCCCGCCGGGGTCAATCCCACGCCGCGGGCGATGGCGCGCAGCGACCCCGCGTCGAAGCCGCTGCGAGCGAACACGACGAGCGCCTCCTCGACGATCTGCTGACGACGGGCCTGCCCCTTCGCGTAGGTGCCGCGCTTGCCGCGGGGCGGGGAGGAGGGGACGGCCGCCTCCTCCCCGATCGCCTCACCGGGTGTGCTCACCGCATCCCTTTCGTCATCGACCGCCCGACTCGCCCCAGCTCGAGCTGAAGACCTGCGCCTGCATCGCGGGGCGGAGCGTGCGCTCCATGTCGCGATCCACGACGTAGTCCTTGAGGCTATCGCCGGTCAGCTCGTTGCCGATGGCCGCCATGATCATCGACTGGTCCAGGGAGAGGTAGCGCTCGGCGACGGTCCCGCTGTGGACGGCGACCGCGTCGTAGAACCCACCGGGACCGTAGGCCCCGAGCTCGTCCTCGATACCCCGGAGGTTCTCGAGCACGCCCTCACGGTCGTACGGCAGCGCGAGGAAGCTCGCGTGCGGGGTGACCACCCCGTCGCCGAACTGCGGGTCGGGGTTCGTACCCACCGAGCATCCGGGCCGGTCGATATCGACATCCGTCTTCTCCCGATCCGAGGTGTAGCCGTCCGAGCGCATCCCCGCGAGATCGACGCCGTACTCCGCGTAGCCGCCGAACGGATCGCTGGCGGGCGAGAAGCCCCAGTAGCCGTAGCCGGCGTCCTCGCCGTGGCGCTGCTGGACAGCGACGGTGATCGGATGGTTCAACGCCCAGGAGCGCTCGCCCCATGTCGTCTCGGGGATCAGCAGGTCGGGCATGAGCGCTTCGAACATGCTGCCGCCCCAGCTGGGGACGAAGCTCATGCCGTCGAAGGAGTAGACGCCTTCCCAGACGTCGAAGCCGTCGTAGGAGCGCGTCGTGCCCGTGGGCAGCTGCTCCTGCCATGCCCAGTCGCATCCGGGCGGCATCGTACGGTGCGTGCCCGAGAGAGCCGTCGGCGGGATCTGCCCGTTCGCGATGCCCAGGTAGGTCGCGATGCGACTCTCGCTCACCGTCGTGTCGTAGTGGTGGCAGGTGTAGAACACGGTCTCACCCGAGGCGTTGTACATGGGTGCAGCGACGCTGCACCCGCTCGGTTCGGCATCCCAGAACCCGCCGCGGTTGGTGCCGGCGGGCAGGCCCGCGGCACCCGCCGGATCGAAGAACGATCCGAAGTCCATCGATCGGTACAGTTCGTCGGCCTGGCGGGCGAGCGACGGCTCGGCCTCGCGCACGACGCGCAGGGATGCGGCCAGCCAGCCGTTGTCGACGCTCGACAGGAACGGCTCGACCGGGTCTCCCGAATCGGGCCAGCTGGTCAGCTTGGCACCGGTCGACGGGTCGTACCAGTTGTAGTACATGCCGCTCGCCTCGTTGCGCTCGAGCTCGCCGAGGGTGTCGAGGGTCGCTTCGATGCGCTCGCGCGCCTCGCGCCGGTCGATCAACCCGATATCGCGGGCGGTGACCGTCGACCACAGGTAGCCGCCGATGTTCGTCGGCGAGGTGTAAGCACCGGGGGTCTCCAGGTCGCCGTCGATGTTGTCGGCGGGCAGCCCGGATTCCTCGTCGGTCATCGCCACGAGGGAGGCCCACGTGTCTGCGGCGTACCGCTCGAGCGTGCGGGTGTCGTCGTGGCCGTGACCGTGCCCGCCGCGGCCGGTGGCGGTCGCATCCGCCATCGCCGGCATGGCGGCCGTGATCACCAGCGCGGCCGCGGATGCGGTGGCCCACACGTATCGGGTCGTCTTTCTCATCGTCGCTCTCCTCATCGAAAGCGGCTCCGGGGGGGGAACCGTACGCCCCAAACCCTTACATGTGATCGGTTTTCAGGCAAGCCCCTGCGACCGTCCCCGCCACCTCGCCCCTTCACGCACGCCGAGTGAGCATCCGTTCCGCCAATGCGCATCCGATCGGATGCTCGCTCGCCGAACGGGTGCTCACTCGGCGGGATGGGTGGATCGGGACGCGGGCCCGCGGCACGACGCCGCGGCACGCAGGGGGCGGGGTCAGGCGGGGGCGTGGGCTTCGAGGAACTCGTAGAGCTCGGTCGTGTCGACGCCGGGGAACGATCCGGTGGGGAGGGTCGCCAGCAGCGTGCGGGGGGTGCGGACGTTGGGCCACGCGCTCTCGCGCCATGACCCCTCGAGTTCGGCCGGCGCGCGCCGGCAGCACACCTCGACGGAGTGGCGCGAGACGCCGCGGTTGGTCGTGTCGCGCCCGATGAACCACTTCGTGTCGTCGAAGCGCACCCCCACGCTCACCGAGTGCGAGCCTTCGCTCGAGCCCTCGACGCGCGCCGTGCACCAGTACGTGCCGTTACCCGTGTCGGTGTACTGGTAGTACGGGTTGAACCGGTCGGCCACGTCGAAGACCACGCGACTCGTCCAGCGCCGGCAGCACAGCTGCCCCTCGATCGACCCCAGCCGGTCGGTCGGGAAGTTCACGTCGTCGTTCTCGTACGCCTTCGTGATGGTGCCGGACTCGTGCACCTTCAGGAAGTGCACGGGAATGCCGAGGTGCGTCGTCGACAGGTTCGTGAACCGATGCGCGGCCGTCTCGTACGACACCGAGTACACGTCCCGCAGGTCCTCGATCGAGATGGCCCGATCGGCCTTCGCCGCGACCAGCATCGGCACCACGTGGGCTTCGGGCACCAGCATCGCCCCGGTCAAGTAGTTGGTCTCGACCCGCTGGCGCAGGAACTCGGCGTAGCTCGTCGGCTCGCGGTGCCCCAGGATGCGGCTCGACAACGCCTGCAGCACTCCCGTGCGCGCATCGCTCTTCTGCGTCAGCGTGCTCGAGAGGTACAGCCTCCCGTTCTTGAGGTCGGCCACACTGCGGGTGGTCTGCGGCAGATCGGCGACGTAGTGCAGGGTGAAACCCAGGTGGGCGGCGATATCGCTGGCCGTGCGCTGTGTGAGCGGGCCGCCCGGGTGATCGACCGCGGCGAGGATGCGGGTCGCCTCGGTCTCGAGGTCGGCGAAGTAGTTGTTCTGCTCGCGCATCAGGTCGCGCAGCTCCACGTTGGCCCGGCGCGCCTCCTCCGGCGTCGCCGAGCGTTCGTCGCGCAGCCTGTCGATCTCGCCGTGGAGGGCCAGGAGCGCGTTCAGCGCCTCGTCCGGCACCGTCTTCGCGATGCGGAACGGTTCGATGCCGAGCGCCCGGAACGTCTGCCCGCGCATCGCCCGCTGCAGCGAGATCTCGAGGGATGCCCGCGCATCCAGCGGCTCCGCCTCCAGCAGCGCGTCGACGGACGACCCCAGCGCGCGGGCGATCGCGCGCAGCAGCGTCAGCCGCGGCTCGCGCTTGCCGTTCTCGATCATCGACAGCTGACTGGGCGCGCGGTCGACCGCGACCGAGAGCTCCTCCAGCGTCATCCCTCGCTGCGTACGGAGCTGGCGGATGCGGCGCCCGATGGTCAGCGCATCGGCCTCGGCGTCATCCCCGACGGAATCTTCATCGATCGTCATGGTCGGGATTGTGTCACCAGAACAGAAGAACGGCAAGAATTCTCCGCCCGGATGCGGGTGCGAGAGCCGGAATTTCATCGACAGTGGATCCACGACCACCCGGCGGGACCATGAGCGTCCCGCCGCTCGATCACAGGAGACCGACATGACGATGCATGCCACCCCCGGCCGGGCGCCGCTTCGCGCCGGCGATCAGACGCAGACCGCGGCCGAGCTGCAGGAGAGCTGGGACACCGACCCCCGGTGGGACGGCGTCGAGCGCACCTTCACCGCCGAGGACGTCATCGCGCTGCGCGGATCGGTGCGCGAGGAGAACACGCTCGCCCGCCGCGGAGCCGAGAACCTCTGGAACCTGCTGCACACCGAGGAGTACATCCGGGCGCTCGGCGCGTACACGGGCGGGCAGGCCGTCCAGCAGGTGCGCGCGGGTCTGAAGACCATCTACCTCTCGGGCTGGCAGGTCGCGGCGGACGGCAACCTGGCCGGTCAGACCTACCCCGACCAGAGCCTGTACCCCGCCAACTCGGTGCCCGCCGTCGTCCGACGCATCAACAACGCGCTGCTGCGCCAGGATCAGATCGAGCGGGCCGAGGGACGACTCACCCAGGACTGGCTGGCGCCCATCGTCGCCGATGCGGAGGCCGGCTTCGGCGGACCCCTCAACGCCTACGAGCTCGCGCTGTCGCTGATCCAGTCGGGTGCCGCCGGCATCCACTGGGAGGACCAGCTCGCGAGCGAGAAGAAGTGCGGCCACCTGGGCGGCAAGGTGCTCGTGCCCACGCAACAGCACATCCGCACGCTCAACGCGGCGCGACTGGCGGCGGATGTGGCGGGCGTGCCGACCGTGATCATCGCCCGCACCGATGCCCTCGCCGCCGACCTGCTGACCAGCGACGTCGACCCGCGCGACCGGGAGTTCACCACCGGCGAGCGCACGACCGAGGGCTTCTACCGCGTCGAGCCGGGTCTGGATGCGGTCATCGCCCGAGGGCTCGCCTTCGCGCCCTACGCGGACCTGCTGTGGGTCGAGACCGGCGAACCCGACATCGCACTCGCGCGGGCCTTCGCCGACGCGATCCACGCCGAGTTCCCCGGCAAGATGCTGGCCTACAACTGCTCGCCCAGCTTCAACTGGAAGCGCCACCTCGACGACACCCAGATCGCCTCGTTCCAGGCGGAGCTGGCCGAGCTCGGGTACGCGTTCCAGTTCATCACCCTCGCCGGGTTCCACGCGCTCAACTACTCCATGTTCGACCTCGCCTCCGGCTACGCCGAGCGCGCCATGAGCGCGTACGTCGAGCTGCAGGAGGCCGAGTTCGCCGCCGAGGACCGCGGCTACACCGCGACACGGCACCAGCGGGAGGCCGGCACCGGCTACTTCGACCGCGTCTCGACCGCGCTCAACCCCGACAGCGCGACCCTGGCCCTGGCCGGCTCCACCGAGACCGCCCAGTTCCACTGATCCCGGATGCGGGGGCCGCCCACTCCGCGCGGCCCCCGCATCCCCCACCGCACGCTCTCCGCACATCGCACAGAAAGACAGGGCTATGACTCCCACCGCCACGGGCATCGCGCCCGAGTCCACCCGCACGACCACCGGCCCGATCGACACGGCGCAGACCCGTCCGGCGACCGGCCCCATCCCCACCGGCCACGCCGGCCCGTGCCTCGAGGTCGAGGGCCCGCTTCGCGACCGCTACGACGAGATCCTCACTCCCGGCGCGCTGGCCTTCCTCACCGACCTGCACCACCGCTTCAGCGGGCGCCGGCACGACCGGCTCGCCGACCGCATGCGCCGTCGGTACGAGATCGGCAACGGGCACGACCCCTCGTTCCGCGCCGACACCGCCGCCATCCGCCACGACCTGCACTGGCGGGTCGCCGGCGCGGGCCCGGGCCTGGAGGACCGTCGGGTCGAGATCACCGGGCCGACCGATCCCAAAATGACCATCAATGCCCTCAACTCGGGCGCCAAGGTCTGGCTCGCCGACCAGGAGGATGCCACGAGCCCCACCTGGAAGAACGTGATCGAGGGGCAGCTGTCGCTGTTCGATGCGATCCGCGGGCAGCTGTCGTTCACGAGCGAGGCCGGCAAGACCTACGAGGTCACCGCCGACGAGACGCCCACCATCGTCATGCGTCCGCGCGGTTGGCACCTGGTCGAGAAGCACCTGCGGTTCACCGACCGCTCCGGGCGCCGCTTCGCCGCATCCGGGTCGCTCGTGGACTTCGGGCTGTACGCGTTCCACAACGCGGCCGAACTCATCGCGACCGGACGCGGGCCCTACTTCTACCTGGCCAAGCTCGAGTCGAGCGAGGAGGCGAAGCTCTGGGACGACGTGTTCACGTTCACCGAGCGGACGCTCGGCATCCCCCACGGCACCATCCGCGCGACCGTGCTGATCGAGACCCTGCCGGCCGCGTTCGAGATGGAGGAGATCCTCTACGAGCTGCGCGATCACTGCGCGGGACTCAACGCGGGCCGCTGGGATTACATCTTCTCGATCATCAAGAACTACCGCGGACGCGGGGCCCGGTTCGTGCTCCCCGACCGCAGCGAGGTGACTATGACGGTGCCGTTCATGCGGGCCTACACCGAACTGCTCGTGCAGACCTGTCACAAGCGGGGCGCGTATGCGATCGGCGGCATGAGCGCCTTCATCCCCAATCGCCGCGACCCGGAGGTCACCGAGCGGGCGTTCGAGAAGGTGTCCGCCGACAAGAAGCGCGAGGCCGGTGACGGCTTCGACGGCACCTGGGTGGCGCACCCCGATCTGATCCCCGTCGCGCGCGCCGAGTTCGACGCCGTGCTGGGGACGAAGCCCCACCAGCTCGACCGGCTGCGCGAGGAGGTGGATGTGGCGCCGGCGGACCTGCTGGACGTGCACATCGGGCTGCCGGTGACGGCGGCGGGGGTGCACGGCAACGTGTCGGTCGCGATCCGCTACGTCGAGGCGTGGCTGCGGGGGCTCGGCGCGGTGGCCATCGACAACCTCATGGAGGATGCGGCGACCGCCGAGATCAGCCGCTCGCAGGTCTGGCAGTGGATCCACCAGGACCGTTCCACCGAGGACGGCACCCCGATCACCCGCGCCTACATCGAGGGGCTGATCACCCGGGTGCTGGGCGAGGTCGAGCGGTCCGATGGGGACCGGTACGACGACGCGGCCGAGGTGTTCCGAGAGGTCGCGCTGGGCGACGACTTCCCGACCTTCCTCACCCTCGTCGCCTACTCCCGCTACCTCGAGCCCTGACCCGGTCCCGCGAGCTGGACCCGCGAGCTGGGCCCGCGAGCTGGGCCCGCGAGACAGCGCTTTCGCGCCGAAACAGTGGATCAAACCCACGGTCTCGGCGCGAAAGTGCTGTCTCGCGGTTCGGGTGGCGGGCGCGGGGTCAGGGGGTGGGGCGGGTGGCGGCGGCGAAGCCGGCGGCGTAACCCTCGGCGTGGGCCTCGTCGGTGCCGAGGCGGAACATGTCGGTGGGGCCCATGCGGGTGAGGGTGCGGGCGCCGGCCACATCCACCTCGTCGGTCACGAGCCGCCCCATCCCCCGCACGACGGCGACCGGCCGGCCGGTGGCCTTGCCCTTGACCAAGTCGGTGGCGGCCGCCAGTTCGTCGGCCACCACGGGAACCGTCACCAGCAGCGGGCGCCCCTGCGCGTCGGTGTCACCGCGCAGGTCGTCGACGACCTGCACCCCCGCCGCACCGATCGCGATGTCGGTCTGACCGACGCGCCAGGTGCGCCCCAGCGTGTCGCTCACGATGAGGCCCAGCCGCACCCCGAAGCGCTCCCGAAGGCGTGCGCACAGAGCCCGCGCCGACGCATCGGGATCGATCGGCAGGAGCAGCACGATGCCCTCGGGCACGTTCGACGCGTCGACGCCCGCGGCGGCACCCACGATCCCCAGCCGGTTCTCGACGATGCGCGTCGTCCCCCGGGTGGCGACGACGCGCACGGTCTCGGCGGTGATCGCGTCCTCGCGGTCGGATGCGGCGACCTGCCGCCCCTCCGCCTTCGACAGGATCTTGCTCGTGACGACCAGGATGTCGCCGTCACGCACACCGTCGACGTCTGCGGCGAGGGCGTCACCGATCAGCACGGCCAGATCATCGCCCGCGGCGACCTCCGGGATGCCGTCGATCGCCCAGACCTCGAAGCGGTGCGCACTCATCCGTTCATCGTTCCACAGCCCGCGCCCTCGCAGCGCGGCCCGGTTCCCCGCCGTCACACAGCCCGCACCCCTGTCTGGGCACGGCCCCGGCCCACTACTGTCGAAGGGTGACCGAACGCGCTCCCGTCTCTCGCAAGCTGTCCGCCATCGCCGAATCCGCGACCCTCAAAGTGGATGCCAAGGCCAAGGCCCTGCAGGCCGCCGGGCGACCGGTCATCTCTTACGCGGCCGGCGAGCCCGACTTCCCGACCCCGCAGTTCATCGTGGACGCGGCCGCCGAGGCCCTGCACAATCCCGCGAACTTCCGCTACACGCCCGCGGTCGGTCTGCCGGTCCTGCGCGAGGCCATCGCGGCCAAGACGCTGCGCGACTCCGGCCTCGAGGTCGACCCGTCGCAGGTCATCGTCACCAACGGCGGCAAGCAGGCCGTGTTCCAGGCGTTCCAGGCCGTCGTGAACCCCGGCGACGAGGTGCTGCTGCCCGCGCCGTACTGGACGACGTACCCCGAGGCGATCCGCCTGGCAGACGGCGAGCCGGTCGAGGTGTTCGCGGGCGCGGACCAGGACTACAAGGTCACCGTCGAGCAGCTCGAGGCGGCGCGCACCGAGCGGACGACGGTGCTCGTGTTCGTGTCGCCGTCAAACCCGACCGGCAGCGTGTACACGCCGGAAGAGACCCGCGCGATCGGCGAGTGGGCGCTCGCCCACGGCATCTGGGTGATCACCGACGAGATCTACCAGAACCTCGTCTACGAGGGCGTCCGCGCCGTGTCGATCGTCGAGGCCGTCCCCGAGCTGGCCGGTCAGACGATCCTCGTGAACGGCGTCGCGAAGACGTACGCCATGACCGGATGGCGCGTGGGCTGGATGATCGGCCCGAAGGACGCCATCAAGGTGGCCGCGAACCTCCAGTCGCACCTGTCGAGCAACGTCAACAACATCGCCCAGCGCGCAGCCCTCGCCGCGATCACGGGCCCGCAGGACGAGGCGGAGGCGATGCGCGTCGCGTTCGACCGGCGTCGCCGCCTGATCGTCGCCGAGCTGGCCAAGATCGACGGTGTCACGGTGCCGAACCCGCTGGGGGCGTTCTACGTCTACCCCGACGTGCGCGGGCTCCTCGGCCGCGAGTGGGCGGGCGTCACCCCGACCACGACGCTGGAGCTGGCAGACCTCATCCTGGAGAAGGCCGAAGTGGCCGTCGTTCCGGGCGAGGCCTTCGGCCGCTCAGGCTACCTGCGCCTGTCGTACGCCCTGGGCGACGATGCGCTGCTCGAGGGCGTCCAGCGTCTGCAGCGCCTCTTCGCCTGACGCATCACCCATCCTGCCGAGCGCACATCCCGTGGTCGAGCGCACATCCCGGACGATAGGCGCTCGGCGACGGGATGTGCGCTCGGCGGGCACCCGGGGCCGGGCGCGCACCCGGGGCAAGGGGCGGGCACGCACCCGGGGCCGGGCGGGCACGCGCACGCACCCGGGGCCGGGCGGGCACCGGGGCGGCGAGAGAAGGGCCGGCGGCGCGACGCCTCAGGCGGGGCGCAGCTGCGCCTGCGCCATGCGCACGATGTGGGGCGACGTGCGCGGACCGAGCCACACCGTGCAGGGCACCGTGTCGGCACCGTCGGCGCACGCCCATTCGGCGCACCATGCGTACACGCCCACCGCGAGGCGCTCTCCCCGGCCGCGGATCCCGCACGGCGAGGGATCGCACGGCTGCCGGTCGCGCACGAGCCACGTCACGCTGACGTGCCCCGGCACACGCAGTCGGTAGCGCTGCACGGTCGAGAACGCCTCGATGAGGATGGTCGCCGCGACATCCGGATGCAGCCGCTCGGCGATCTCGAGCATCGCCGGCACGTCCTGTGCGTCGCCGGCGAGCAGCACGGCACCCGTCAGGTGCTCCCACGCGGGTTCCGGCCGGGAGGCGTTGTCGGGATCCATGCCCGCCAGCTTAGGTAACCCTTACCTGGCTCGCAAGACATGCGACGCGGGATGTCGCCGGCCGCGCGGGACGCGTCAGATCTCGACGTCGACGAGCACCGGCTCGGGCTGCAGCAGCAGTCCGTACTCCTGCTGCACCCGCTGCTGGATGAACCGCGCGAGCTCGGCGAGCTCGGCAGCCGTCGCTCCGCCGCGGTTGGTGAGCGCGAGAGCGTGCTTCGACGAGATCGCGGCACGCGAGCGGCCGATGCGGAAGCCCTTGCCGATCCCGGCGTGCTCGATGAGCCAGGCCGCGCTCACCTTGACGTCGATCGACCTCGTCACGGGCGCGGGGATGTAGCCGTCGAACTCGTCGAGCGGGATCACGCGGACGGGCTCGATGATCGGCTCGAGCGGCCAGCGCGGGCACTCGCGGGGCAGCGTCTGCGCGAACTGCTCCGAGACGATCGCGTTCTGGAAGAACGACCCCGCGGAGCTCGTATCGGCATCGTCCGGGTCGAGCACCATGCCCTTGCGCCGCCGGGTCGCGAGGACCGTCTCGCGCACGCCCGCGAGCGATACGGTCGCGTCGGGGGCGAGGCCCAGCGCCTGGCGCAGCTGCTCGCCGCGCACCGGCGCCTCGCCGTGCCCCACCTGCTGCAGCTCGAGCGTCACCGACAGGATGACGGCACGACGCTCGGCGACCGAGCCGTAGTGGTGCTTGAGCACCGACGTCCGGAAGCCGAGCGAGAGCTCCGTTGCCGGAACGATCGAGATCTCGCCGGTCGCCTCGTCGATCAGCTCGACCTCGACGAGGGTCTGCGAGATGTCCTGGCCGTACGCGCCGACGTTCTGCACGGGCGCCGCGCCGACCGTGCCGGGGATGCCCGACATGGCCTCGATGCCGGCGAGCCCCGCCGCGACCGTGTCGGCCACGAGGGCGTCCCAGTCGTGTCCGGCCTGCACCCGGAGAAGCGCCGTGCCGGGTCGCGCGCCGGGAAGGCGCTCGATGCCCGAGGTCAGCACACGCACGACGGTGCCGTCGAAGGGCTCATCGCCCACGAAGAGGTTGGACCCGCCTCCGAGCACGAACCAGTCCTCGCCCGAGCGCCAGATCTCGCGGAGCTGTTCGACGAGCTCGTCACGCGTGCGCGCTTCGGTCATGCGTGCGGGCGCGGCCCCCGTGCGCAGCGTCGTCAGCTGCGCCAACGGCAGCGGGTCGACCGAGGTCATCACGCCACCCGAACGCGCACCTGGGCCTTGCCCAGCACCGTGGTGTCGGCGGAGGTGACCGTCAGATCGATGCGCACCGCGTCGTCGGCGATGGCGCCCACCTTCGCGACGACCTGCACGTCGGCGCCGTTCTCGGCGTCGACGACCACGGGGCGGGTGAACCGCACCCCGTACTCGAGGATGCGACCGGCGTCGCCGAGCCACGGGACGATCGTCTCGACGGCGAGCCCCATCGTGAGCATGCCGTGGGCGAGCACGCCCGGCAGCCCGACGCGGGTGGCGACGTCGTCGCGGTAGTGGATGGGGTTGAAGTCCCCCGAAGCGCCGGCGTACCGCACGAGCGACTCGCGCGTGAGGTGCACCTCGCGCTCGGCGACGACCTGACCGACCTCGAGCGCGCTCACTCTTCTCCCCCGATCAGCAGCACGGACGTGGCGGTGACGACGTGGTCGCCCGCGGCATCCGTGATGTCGGCCTCGCTGGTGACCATCGCGCCTTTGCCGATGGCGCGGACGCCGGTGACGCGCAGGCGCCCGACGAGCTCGTCGCCGGCAACGATCGGGCGCGTGTAACGGAAGCGCTGCTCGGCGTGGATCGTGCGCTCGAGCGCGATGCCGGAATCGGGCTCGGACAGCAGCTGCTGGAGCGTGAGGTCCTGCACCACCATCGCGAAGGTCGGCGGCGCGACCACATCGGGGTAGCCCAGCGCCTGCGCGGCGGCAGGGTCGGTGTGCTGCGGATCGGTGGCGAAGACGGCGCGCGCGAACTCGCGCACCTTCTCTCGTCCGACGAGGTACGGGGGCGTCGGCGCGAAGGCGTGATCGACAAGCTCGGGGTTCACGGGCACCCCGCCATCCTACCGAGCGGCCGCATCCGGCCCGGCCCGACCGCCGTTACTAAACGGCGCGGGGCTTGCGCCCGCGGATGGCCTTGATCGCCATCTGCGTGCCGATGAAGACGAGGAACGCGGCGAACAGGATGTTGCCGACGAAGGGATCGAGCAGCGTCGCGAGCCAGGCGCCGACCGCTGTGGTCGTGCAGGCGGCGACGCCGACGAGGGCCGCCGCGAGCAGGTCGACGTTCTTCCGCCGCAGGTTGCCGACGGTGCCCGAGACGGCGGTGGGGATCATGAACAGCAGCGACGTGCCCTTGGCCTGCAGGTCGTTCGCGCCGAAGAGCAGCATGAGGATCGGCACGACGATCACGCCGCCGCCGACGCCGATGAGCCCCGCCATGATGCCGGTGAACACGCCCACCACCACGAGGGCGACGCTCGACCAGAAGGTCAGCTCGATCTCGGAGCTGCGGGAGGGGACGACGATGAACAGGCTCACGATCACCACGACGATGAACGCGACGAATCCCCACCGCAGGGCGGTCTGCGAGATCCGCGGCAGCAGCCAGGTGCCGATCTGCGCACCGACCACCGCGCCCACGGCGAGGATGATGGCCGGGATCCATGCGACCGAGCCGTGCAGGGCGTAGGAGATCACACCGACCGTCGCGGTCGGCACGATGGCGGCGAGCGATGTGCCGGCCGCGAGCCGCTGGTCGAACTTCAGGAACATGACCAGCAGCGGCACGATCACCGTGCCGCCTCCCACGCCGAACAGTCCCGAGAGCAGGCCCGCCAGCAGGCCCGTCGCGATGCAGGTGATGATGAAGGCGGGCGTGCGCGGGGGGAACACGCGTGCGGGGGCGTCGGTCACCGTGAGAGCCTAGCGCTGCATCGCCGGTCGACTCGCCCGCCCCCGCCGCGCGGACTACTGCACCGACCAGCCGCCGTCCGATGCGAGGATCGCGCCGTTGATGTTCACGGCGTCATCCGACAGCAGGAACGTGATGGATGCGGCGAGCTGTTCCGCCGTGGCGACCGTCGGGATCTGGGCCTGGAACGGCGTCAGGCGCGCGCGTCCGGCCTCGGAGACGTTCGGGGGGAACGGGATGCCGGTGGCCACCCCGCCCGGAGCGACCGCGTTGATCCGCAGACCCGCGGGGCCGTACATGAACGCCGCCGACTTCGTCATGCCGATCACACCGTGCTTGGACGCGGTGTAGGCGTTGCCCGAGGCGTTGCCGCGCAGACCCGCTTCGGACGCGACGTTGACGATCGCGCCACGCCCGGCGGCGACCATCAGGGGGATGACGGCGCGCGAGAGCTTGAACGAGCCGGTGAGGTTCACCGCGATCACCCGGTCCCACATCTCGTCGCTCGTCTCGTGGAGGGGCGAGAAGTCGTCGTTGATACCGGCGACGTTGGCGAGGGCGTCGACCGTCCCGCCGGCGGCGGCGACGATCTCGTCGACCGAGGCCTGGTCGGTGATGTCACCGCGCACCGTGACGATCGCCGCATCCGGCAGCGACGCCGCGAGCTCGGCCAGGCGCTGCTCCGACACGTCGACGGCGACGACACGACCGCCCTCGCGCGCGATGCGGGATGCGGTGGCACGACCGATGCCGGACGCCGCCCCGGTGACGATGATCGTTCGGCCGGCGAAGCGGCCGGGGGTCGTCTTCTCGACCCACGCCCCCGACTCGCTCTCCTCGGGGGCCACTCCCCCGTTGGCGGCGAGCACGAGGTCGTCGATCACGGACTGCGGCATCTGCCCCTGGCTGAGCGCCACCAGCTGCTGCAGCGGCAGGCCCTTGATGGGAGCGAGCGACTCCTCGGTCGCTCCGGACTGCGCGAGCAGCGCCCGCACCAGCTCACCGCCGACGGGGTGGTCGAGCCACTGCCCGATGGTGCTGTTCGCGGTCAACGCGGCGTTCTCCGACATCTCGGATTCCTTTCTTCACGGCGGGCTCCTCGGCTCTGAGCGAGTCCGTGCATTTAAATCCCGCGCGGGAAATACTACGCTCGTCCTGGCACGCACTCAAGGAAAGCGGGAACGATGACGGCACCAGCAGCCCGGCGAGGACGCGGCGAGCGCGCCGGGCTCGACCGCGCCGCCATCATCGACGCCGCGCGCGAGATCGACCCGGCCGCGCTGACCATGCAGAGCGTCGCCGACCGGTTGGGCGTCGATCGCAAAGCCCTGCACCACCACGTGAGCGGGCGCGATGCGCTCCTCGAGCTGCTCGCCGAGGACGTCTTCCTCGCGCACATGTCGCGCACCCCCATCCCCGCCGATGCCGACTGGCGGGATGCCTGCCGCCGCTTCGCGGAGGGGATGCGCGCGGCGCTCCTCGCGTCGGGGGCTCTCGCGGAGCATTTCCGCACCTCGTCGCAGGTCACGATCGCGGCCGTCCGCCCCGCCGAGATCGTGATCGAGCGCCTGCTGTCCGCCGGCTTCGACGACGAGACCGCCGGACGCATCATCCTGCTCCTCACCACGATCGCCACGGGGTTCGCGCGCGAGCAGTTCGCTGCGGCCGGCGCCGGCGGCCACCCGCAGGTCACGCACTTCCGCGAGATGCTCTCCGAGGCGCGGGTCGACGAGCTGGGCGTGCTCCGCCGGCTCGACAGCAGCGGATTCGACGCCTACGGGGAGGCGCAGTTCGCCTTCGACGTGGATGCGGTCGTCACCGCGATGTCCGCGCGTCTCCCCGCAGCGCCTTCCGCCGCCCCATCCCTCGCCGACTGAGCACCCATTCCGCGAATCCGCATCCGATCGGATGCTCGCTCGCCGAAGGGATGCTCACTCGGCGGGATGGGGCGGCACCAGCACCAGCCAGCACCGGCACTGGCACCGGCACCAGCCCGCACGGGCACCTCGGCGGGCGGGGTCAGCGCAGGGTGCGCCGGGAGCTGATCTGGCCGGTGTCGAAGCCCATGAGGTGCAGGCCGCCGTGGAAGCGGGCGTGCTCGATCTTGATGCAGCGGTCCATGACGACGGTGAGGCCGTTCTCCTCGCCGTAGCGGGCGGCATCCTCGTTCCAGATCCCCAGCTGCACCCACACGACCGGCGCGCCGACGGCGAGCGCGTCGTCGATCACCGCAGGGATGTCGGCGGGCTTGCGGAACACGTCGACGATGTCGGGCACCTCGGGCAGCGAGGCCAGGTCGGGGTAGGCGGGCTGGCCGAGGATCTCGGTGGCGTTCGGATTGACGAAGTACACGCGGTAGTCGCTGGACTGCTGCAGGTAGGTGCCCACGAAGTAGCTCGAGCGCGCGGGGTTCGCCGATGCGCCGACGATCGCGACGCTCTTGGCGGTGCGCAGGATCTGCAGCCGCTCCTTGGCGGAGGGACCCTCCCAGGTGCGCTGCGAACGCAGCAGCTTGGCCAGCGGCGACGCCGCCGGCAGCGCACAGGTCAGGCCGTTGGCCAGCCGGGTCGATACCGTGTCGACGGTGGTGTCGCTCATCGTGCCCCCTGCGCTGCGTCGAGTGCCTGATCGAGGTCGTACAGGATGTCGTCGACGTCCTCGATGCCCACGCTGATGCGCACGAGGCCGGGCAGCACCCCGCCGTCGACGAGCTGCTGCTCGGTCAGCTGCGCGTGTGTGGTCGACGCCGGGTGGATGACGAGGGTCTTCGCATCGCCGATGTTGGCGAGGTGGCTGGCCAGGTCGACCGACTCGATGAACGTGCGCCCCGCGCTGCGCCCGCCCGCGACGCCGAAGCTGAAGACCGCCCCGGGGCCCTCGGGCAGGTACTTCTGCGCACGGTCGTGGTGGGGGTGGCCGGGCAGACCCGCCCAGTTGACGAAGTCGACGCGCGGGTCGGCGTCGAGCCACTCGGCCACGACGCGGGCGTTGTCGACGTGCGCCTTCATGCGGAACGGCAGTGTCTCGACGCCCTGCGCCAGCAGGAAGGCCGAGTGCGGCGCGAGCGCGGGACCGATGTCGCGCAGCTGCTCGGCGCGCAGCCGGGTGAGGAACGCGTACTCGCCGAAGTTGCCCGACCACTCCAGGCCGCCGTAGCTCGGCACCGGATCGGTGAACAGCGGGAAGCGATCGCTGTGCCAGTCGAAGCGCCCGGATTCGACCACGACGCCGCCCAGCGACGTGCCGTGGCCGCCCAGGAACTTGGTCGCGGAGTGCACGACGATGTCGGCGCCCCACTCGAGCGGACGGCACAGGTACGGCGTCGCGACGGTCGAGTCGATGATGAGCGGCACACCCGCGGCGCGCGCGACATCCGCGAGCCCCTCGATGTCGGCGATCTCGCCCGAAGGGTTGGCGATGGTCTCGGCGAAGATCGCCTTCGTGCGCTCGGTGACCGCGGCGGCGTACGCGGCGGGGTCGGCCGAGGCGACGAACGTCGTCTCGATCCCGAAACGGCGCAGCGTCACATCCAACTGCGTGATGGAGCCGCCGTAGAGGTTGGCGCTGGCCACGATGTGGTCGCCCGCGCCCGCGAGCGAGGCGAAGGTGATGAACTGCGCCGACAGACCGCTCGAGGTCGCCACGGCGCCGAGCCCCTGCTCGAGCGAGGCGATCCGCTCCTCGAACGAGGCGACGGTGGGGTTGGCGAGACGGCTGTAGATGTTGCCGTACTTCTGCAGCGCGAAGCGGGCCGCCGCGTCGTCGGTGTCGTCGAAGACGAACGAGGCCGACTGGTAGATGGGCAGCGCGCGGGCGCCGGTGACGGCATCGGGGATGTTGCCGGCGTGGATGGCGCGCGTGCGGAATCCGTATTCGCGATCTGCCATGGGCGGGCCCTTCGGTGAGCGGTGCTGCGGAGCGGCCCGGGGGCCTCCCGCAGCCTATCGGCCCCCATCACAGGGGGCTCCGCATGTGTCGCACCGCCGTAACACGGGGCCGATACGCTGCGGGTGTGGAGGATTGGGTGGATGAGGCGGCGGCAGCGCTCGAGCGCGCCACCGGCGACCCGATGGCCGATGCCTGGGTGGGCACCGTGCGCGTGGTGTCGGCAACCGATCCGGCGGGACGGGGACGCTACCAGGCCTGCACGGTCGAGCTCCTCCTCGAAGCGCCCGATTTCCCGTCCGAGACGATGGTGACCGAGTTCGTCTTCGACCGGCGCTTCTGGCCCGAGCCCGGTGTCCGGGTGCGGGCGCGTTTCTCGCGCCGCACACCGCGGGAGATCGACGCGAACTGGTCGAGCCTCCCGCGCCGCTGAGGCTCAGACGGGAGAGAGGTCGGGAGCGGTGAGCGTCCCGAACTCGTGGCGCAGGGCGCTGCGCGCCGCGTACCAGCCGTTGAGCCCGTGCACGCCCGGTCCCGGACTCGTCGACGCCGAGCAGAGGTAGACGCCGGGGATGGGGGTGCGCCACGGATCGGAGCCGGCGACCGGCCGGCGCAGCATCTGCGGCAGCGTGGGGGCGCCGGCCGAGATGTCGCCTCCGGGGTAGTTGGGGTTGTAGCGGGCCACATCCACGGCGCTGCGCGAACGGGCCGCCAGGATCGTGTCTCGGAAGCCGGGCGCGAACCGCTCGATCTGCGCGACTACGGCCTCCTCCCGGTCGAGGTCGCTGCCGGCGGGCACGTGCGTGTAGGTCCACAGCGTGTGGGACCCTGCGGGAGCGCGCGTCTGATCGAAGAGCGACGGCTGCGCGACCAGCACGTAGGGGTTGTCGCTCACCCGGCCTCGCCCGACGGCGTTCTCGGACGCCGCGATTTCGGCGCGCGTACCGCCGACATGCACGGTGCCCGCGAGCCCCACCTCCGGGTCCGCCCACGGCACGGGCTCCGACAGCGCGAAGTCGACCTTCGCGACGCCGCCGCCGTAACGGAACCGCTCGAGCGCGGCACGGTACCGCGGCGGAACGGCGTCGCCGGCGAGGCGCAGCAGTGCGGCGGGGGTGACATCGAGCAGCACGGCCTTGGCCGGAGGCAGCTCTGCCAGCGACGTCACCTCGTGATCGACCACGAACTCGCCTCCGTGGGCGCGGATGTCCGCGACCATGGCGTCCACGATGGCCTGGCTGCCGCCGATCGGGATCGGCCACCCCCGCGCGTGGCCGTAGGCGGCCAGCGCCAGCCCGGCGCCCGCGCCCGCCAGGCTCGGCAGATCGAGGATCGTGTGGGCCGCGACACCCGTGAGCATGGCGGGTGCCCGCTCCTCGCGGAACCGCAGATTCCACGCGTGCGTGCCCTGCTCGAGCGCGCGTGTTCCGAACAGCACGGCCGTGAGCGGATCGCGGGGCCATCGGAGGAGGGGCCCGCCCGTGAACTCGGCGACCGCCGTCGCGCGCTCCGCCAGTGGCCGCATGAGCCGGGCGTAGGCCGCGCCGTCCACGCCCAGCGCATCACGCGTCCGGTCGAGGTCGCGATAGGCGAGCGCCGTGCGGCCGTGATCGAGGGGGTGGGCGTACGAGACCTCCGGCACGGTGAAGCGGACGCGGGATGCCAGATCGAACTCCCGGAAGAAGCCCGACTCGAACGCCATGGGGTGCACGGCCGAGCACACGTCGTGCAGGAATCCGGGCAGTGTCAGGCGCGCGGATGACGCGCCGCCGCCGAGCGCCTCGGCCCGTTCGTAGACGCGGACGCTGCGCCCGGCGCGCGCGAGCGTCACCGCCGCGGCGAGCCCGTTGGGGCCCGAGCCGACGATGACGGCGTCGAGCGGTGCGCTCACGAGGAGGGCTCGCCGGTTCCGGGTTCGGCCTCGGCGGTGGTCTCCCCCGTCGGCGCGGGCGCCATCCCCTCGGCGAGGTACGCCAACCGGTGGAGGGTCTCGGCATTGCGGAGGACGAGCGGGATGTCGAGCAGCGGGCGGGGGATGAGGGCGCCGGGGCCTGCGACCGCGTGCTCCACCATCTGCACGACGCATCCGTCCGCCGTCGGCCGCACATCCAGCGCCACCTCGGCCTCGCCCATCGGCCAGCCGCGCGCCCGCAGCACGAAGCGGCGGGGCGGGTCGTACTCGACGACGCTCGTGGTGTCGTTGATGAGCGCCGGCCAGACGCCGAACGAGTGGTGCAGGCGTGATTCGGTGCGCGGCCAGGAGTCGGCGACATCCCGCATCCGCGAGGCGCCGACGACCCAGGTGGGGAACAGCCATCCGTTCTCGAAGACACGGAAGACGTCTTCCGGGGTGCAGGCCATTGCTCGGACGTTGCGTGACATGGGTGGTCGTCCTCTCAGTTCGCGCGCCGTACGGCGCCCCATCCGATCACGGCCGCCGCCGCGCCCGCAAGCGCACCCGCCGCCCCGAGCGCCCGGCGGTGGCGGATCGCCCATGTCTGGAGGCTGCCGGATCGGGCCTCCGCGGTGAAGACGCCGCGCGCACCGTGATCGCCCGTCACCGGCTCGTAGAGATTGGCGGGGAGCATGGGTTCGTGGTGGTCGACGGCGAACTGGCCGTCGTAGGCGTTCTTGGCGAGATACCAGTCCATGAACCGCCCGGCGAAGCGCGTGCCCAGCACGAGGCCGACCGTGGACTCCCCCACCCAGGTGCGACGGCGCGGGCGATCGGCCACATCGGCCACCGCGCGCGCACCCACCTCGGGCTGGAAGATGGGCGGCACCGGCTGCGGGTGCTTCGAGAAATCGGATGCCACCCAGTTGAACTGCACGGTGTTGAGCGCAGGCATGTCGATGATCGACACCGCGACCTCGCTGCCGTTGCGGGTGAGCTCCGAGACGACCGAGTCGGTGAACCCGTGGATGGCGTGCTTGGCTCCGCAGTAGGCCGCCTGCAGCGGGATGCCGCGGTGCGCCAACGCCGAGCCGATCTGGATGACGTGTCCGCGGCCCCGCGGCACCATGCGGCGCAGCGCCGACCGGGTACCGTTCACCGCGCCGCCGTACGTCACGGCAGTGGCGCGCTCGAAGTCGGATGCGGTGGTGTCGAGGAACTCCGCGATCATCCCGGCCATGGCGTTGTTGACCCAGAGCGTGATCGGGCCCAGAGCATCCTCGATGTGGTCCGCCGCCGCATCCACCGCCGCCGCATCGGCGACGTCGACGCTCACGCCGACCGCACGCCGACCGGCGGCGCGCACCTCGTCGACCGTCGCGTCGATGCCGTCCTGACCCCGCGCGAGCACCGCGACGTCCCAGCCGCGCGCCGCGAGCTCGCGCACCGTGGCGCGTCCGAGCCCCGCGCTGCCGCCCGTGACCACGGCGACTCCCCGGTTGTCTGCATCGCCCATCGGGGCCTCTTCCCTCGTCATCCGAGCGCCCGAGTCCGGGCGTCGTGTCGGCCACCGTACGGACCGACTCCGGAAGCGCGATGCGGGTTGCGCACCCTCGTCGTGCCCGCTAACCGTGCTGCGTGCGGGCCCCCGTTCCGAACGCCCTCATCGGCACGCCGTCAAGCCCTCGCCCCGCGCGGGCGCGATCGGCAGAGTAGTGGCACAGATCCGATCGAGGAGGAACCGCCGTGGGCGTCGACGACATCATCAACAAGGGCAAGCAGATGTTCGAGCAGAATCGCGACAAGATCGAAGAGGCGCTCAAGAGCGAGAAGGCCGAAGATGTGAGCGACAAGCTGCTGAGCGGCGCCGCAGACGCCATCAAGAAGGTCGCGCCCGAGAAGCACCACCAGAAGGTCGACGAGGTGCGGGACCGAATCGACAAGAACATCGGCAACCAGTAGCCGTCCGCGGACAGACGCCGGCAAGGTGCCGCGGCTCGCTAGGGTGAGTCGGAATCTCCGGTGAACGAAAGGCTCGTGCGCATGCGCGTCACCCCCCGCGTCTGGATCGGCCTGGCTGTCTGGGCGGGCTACGTCCTCATCATCCTCGTCGTCTCGCTGATGAGCGGCGTGCCGTTCACGGACATCGGCACCTCGGCGGATTCCACCTGGCGCGGTGCGGTCCTGGACCTCGCCGTCGGCGCCGTGTTCCTCATCATCGTCACGGCCGCCCTCGGGTGGTGGCGACCCGCCCTCACGGAGCGACGCCGCTCGCGCCACAGATGGCCGATCTTCGTGCCGATCCTCATGCTCGTCGGAGTGCTCATCAACGTCGTCACCACGGATTGGTCGCAGTTCGACGCGTCCTTCCTCCTGTCGCTGGCGGCTCTCGGCATCCTGGTCGGCTTCAACGAGGAGCTGATGGCACGCGGCCTCCTGCTCACGGGCCTCCGACCGCAGGTTCGCGAAGCGTGGGTCTGGTTCATCACGAGTGCGCTCTTCGGCGGCATGCACCTCATCAACGCGCTCCTCGGCGCACCGCTGGGCGGCGCTCTCGCGCAGGCGGGCCTGGCGTTCGCCTCCGGCACCGCGTTCTACATCGTGAGGCGCGTGACGGGCTCCCTCATCGGAGCGATGGTGCTGCACGGCCTGTGGGACGTCTCGGTCTTCGCGTCCGGCCACGCCCCGCTCGGCCCCGCCCTCGGGTCACTGCTCGGCCCGATCGTCGGCGTCCTCGCGCTCGCGACGGTCTACTGGGTCATCAAGGGAACCGACGAGCGACCCGTGCTGACCTGAGCCGCGGGTCGGTCAGGTCACTGCTCCGCCATCGGCGCATCGCCCATCAGACACACCGCCCGGACCCGCCGAATACGACAAAACCCCCGGAAAACCGGGGGTTTCAATCTGCAGAACGCTCCGAGTGGATTGCTTGCCGCGAGCGTTCTGGTGACCACTCGAGCCAGCTGCGATGGGTCACAGAAACGCTGGGTCCGCGGCGCGGCCGCGGTGCGGCCGATAGTCGAATGGCTCGGTCACATCTCGGCTAGAGTTCAGACAACGTACGACCCGAAACGTACGTGCTTGTCTTCTTGGGGGAGAAATGACAAACCAGACGCCTGCTGGGTGGTACCCAGCACCGCACGCAAACAACGAGCTTCGCTACTGGGACGGCACGCAGTGGCACGAAGGCGCGCCCATGGCGCCCACCGCTGTCATACCCAGCCCACCGGAGCAGTTCCCCGACGCCCAGGCACCCGCTCCTGGGCCTGCCGCCTCTAAAGGCTGGGCAATCGCTGCAATCGTGTTGGGTGGCGCCGCATTTCTGACGGGGCTACTGCCCTGGCTAGGCCTGATCCTCGCGATAACCGCAGTCGCCGCAGGCGTCCTCGCGTTGGTGAAGAAACAGTCGAAAGGACTCGCCATCACGGGTCTCGCTCTGGGCGCCGTCGGACTGCTGACAGGGCTCATAGTGACGATCGGATTCACCAGCATCCTGAACTCGGGCGCCCGCGTTGACCTCGACACGGACTCTGCTCCGCAGTCGTCCGCAAGCGCCTCGGCCACCCCAGAAGCGCCCGAGTCGACGCCGGAACCCGAACAGCCGCAGCCCGAACCAACTCCGGCCGAGCAACAGCCCGCCGCGGCAGACGGGACCGTAGCCCACCCCTATCCGCAGCCATACACCGCTCGCGGACTCTTGGGCGGCGAAAAGTACACGCTCACCGGCCGCATCGTCGACGCGAATGCTGGCGCAGCAGTCAAGGAGTGGAACATGTTCAACTCCGACGCCCCCGCCGGCTTCAAGTACGTCGTGATCGAGCTAACCATGACCGGGATCGATCCCGACGGCGTCGAGCCATCGCTCGCCGAATGGGACCTCTACCTCGCGACAGGCGAAGGCAACCGATATTCCAGCGAGGCAACGAGCTTCGGGGACGATATGGCGTCCCTCTGGGAAGGTCCGACGCTATATCCCGGCTCGTCATTCACGGGGTATGCCGCCTACGTCGTTCCAGAGTCTGCGACGACTTTCTTCCTTTACGACAACCGCAACTACGTGAGCTTCTGACGGAGCTGCGCCTGTAGGACTTCGCTCGGGGAGTGGATCGGTTGAACGAGACGACGTGGTTCTCAGATGACGCCGCAGCTGATGTGGCTGGCGGGCTTGGGCGACAGGATTTCGTCGAGCGTGTCTGGGACGTGATCCGTGAATCTCACTCGCTAAAGTCGTCGACGGTCTTCAGCCTCGTCGGACCGTGGGGAACCGGAAAGACCTCGATTCTCGATTGGCTCGCCCGTCGCGCAGTCACCGACGAACGCAAGCCTCGCTGGGTGACGGTGAAGTTCAACCCATGGGACTACGCCGACCCCTCGTCATTGCAGCTCGGATTCTTCAACGAGCTCGCGGCTGCCTTTCAGAAGAAAGCGAGTCTGAGCAAGGTCCGTTCTCGCGTCGCGGCTTTCGGACGGGCGGTTGCTCCGCTCGGGGTCATAGGAGCCCTCGCGGGTACGAACATGACGGAAGCCATCGCGGCGGCGGCTGATCTTGTCGACCCAGATTCAAGCGCCGCTGCGAGCCGCGCGAAGCTTGAGAAGGCGCTGGTGTCCGCCGCCACGCCCATTCTTGTCGTTATCGACGATCTCGATCGTGTGACCGCTGAGGAGTTGCTCCTCACGCTCAAGCTCGTGCGCCAGCTCGGGCGGCTGCCTCACGTGCACTACTTGCTGTCGTACGACGAGTCCACCGTCTTAGATGTTCTCAGCCGAACCAGCTTGGTCGGCAAGCACTCCCTCTCGAGAGCGCGAGAGTATATGGAGAAGGTCGTACAGGTCCGCTTCGATATTCCCCACTTGCGTCCTACCGATGCGTTGCGTCTCACGAACCGCGGCTTAGAAGAACTCGCTGACCACGGTGGATTGTCGCTAAGCGTGCCCGATACGGAGCGGTTCTCGACTGCGTATTTCTCGTTCCTCGCCGAGCGATTCAACACCCCGCGAGCGCTGAAAAGGTTCTTCACCCAGCTCCGGCTTCTTTCAGCATCGATGTCCGACGAGTTGGACCTTCCTGACTTCTTCGTTCTGACGTGGCTGCGCACGCTAGAACCCGGCGTTTACGCGTTGCTTCAGTCGCATCGCGGAGAGTTGACCGGCAGCGACCTGCCCCGCGCACTTGCACGCTCAGACGCAAACAGAGAACAGTTGCGCGCTCGTGCTGACGAGTGGCGGACGAGCTTCAAACAAGCAGGCACGCGCGAGAAGGACCTCGAGGGCGTCGCATCAGCCGTTAGCTACTTGTTCCCCGCATTCGCAAGCGTCTGGGCTGGGTCGAGCGCATCGAGTGGCGCCCGACCGCGCGGAGTGGCGAACGAAAAGTACTTCGATCGGTACTTCAGCTTCGGCCTCACCGAAGATGACGTGGCGGACGCGACGGTCAGGGCAAGTATCGAGGCGCATCAGGCGGGCCAAAACGCGGACGAAGCGGACGCCGAGATCCGTCGAGTGATAGCTTTCGAGCCCGCGTTGGTCCTAGACAAGGTGGCGAGAGAGTTGGAGCCGATCAGTCGGTCATCGGTGAGCCTCATTGAGTGGCTGGCTTCCCTTCACTCGGCTGTCCCGGAGCACAACGACATCATCGATCCCGCTCGACGCTTCGAGGCAATCCTCGCGCTGCAGATGCGGCTTCTCGACGCGGCCGACACCGCCGCCAGCGTGCGAGCGCTCGCCGAGCAAGACGCGACACTCATGTCGATAGTGGTGGAACGGGCCTGCCGGGAGTACGACGGCGAGCCCAGCTCTCCCGTGCTCCTTGACGACCCCACGCGAGGAGCATTCCGAACGGCTCTGAACACGTACCTGTCCGACACAAACCCCGCAACAATGGGACACCGCGAGAGGACGGCGGCCTGGCGATGGTTCTTCGTTGACCTACCGGGCTTCCAGCTGTGGTTCCAGGACGTCAGAGAACGGGTCGGTGACATCGACGCACTGTGCCTGTTCGTCAACATCTCCACGTCGATAGGCACCCGTACGCCCATCTCGCGCCTGAGTGGCTTTGACCACGACAATGCTTCGGAGCTCCTTAATCTCGCGGAAGTCCGATCTGCGCATGAAGGCGAACTCATTGACGTCGAAGTGCCGAAAGGCGTGTTTCTCGACGACCCACTGGACTCTGCCTATAACCGGCGACACGCCGTTTATAGGTGGCTGCGCGAGGGCGAGTAGCCCCCTCCTCCGGGAGCATCTGCGTTTAGACGGTCGCGCCCTCACGTCGTCATCCACTCTCATCCAATCCGCACCGATTCCTTGACGGTCGGGTCGCACCGCATGCTGCTCGTGATCGAAGGATGGCGCATGGCCACGATCGAGTCGTACGACACTACGAAGGGTCGCCGCTAACGCGTGCGGTATCGAAACCCCGACGAAGCAACAAACGGACAAGCGTGGCTTTCGCACGAAGCGGGAGGCTGAGGAGTTTCTCGCGTCCGTCGAGAACATGAAGGCGACAGGCGAGTTCGTTTCGGCCTCCAGCGCCCGCATCCTTTTGAGCGAATGGGCGAGAGGAGGGTCAGCACTCTCGTGAGCGTGAACCCCACCACCTGGTCAGGCTACGAGTATTTTGTGCGGAGATACGTGCTCCGCGGTCAGGCACGCTACGGCTCGGCTACACGCTCGTCACGGTGCGGATCGAGGGTCCGACGATCCCGATCATCGCCCCGGACGATCTCCAGCACACGGCAACAAGCTTCGCCCCGTCGTCCGGCGCTAACGTGAAAGCCGTGCAGCGGATGCTCGGTCACGCTTCTTTCGCAATGACCCTCGACGTCTACGCCGATCTCTTCGGCGAGGATCTCAGCGCTCGATCGAGAAGCCAGCGCCCACTCTGCCGGCCGCTCTCGTGAACGACCGTCGAACGTCTCACCTCCAGATACCCCAACGACCTAATAGACAGCCACTCGCGGCCTTCGCGTCGAGAGCGCCTCAAGGAAGTGTGAGAAAAACGTGGGCACGGCACTCCCGGCTGACGAAAGCAGCTAACCCACCACGCAAAAACCCCCGGGATTCCGGGGGTTTTCGGTTGTAGCAGGAGCGGGGCTTGAACCCGCGACCTCACGATTATGAGTCGTGCGCTCTCACCAACTGAGCTACCCTGCCGCACGGCATTCGACGAACGGATACTGCGAGCCCCGAGACAGGATTGAACTGTCGACCCCTTCCTTACCATGGAAGTGCTCTACCACTGAGCTATCGGGGCGCTTCCCGGACCGTAATCCGGGCAACCAGAAAAGTTTATCAGAGCGAACGGCTCACCGTGAACTCCGGCGCGTCTCGCTCAACCACCGGCGTGCTGACGCAGCCACGGCAGCGGGTCAATCGCGGTCGTGCCGTTCTCGAGCACCTCGAAGTGCAGGTGCGCGCCGAACGAGTGACCGGTGTCGCCGACGAGGCCGATGATCTGCCCGACCTTGACGGTGTCGCCGGTCTTGACCTTCAGCGAGCCGTACTGCATGTGGCCGTACCGGGTCGACACGAGCTGACCGTCGATGACGTGGTCGATGATGATCATCACGCCGTACCCGCCGCCGCTCTCGGTGGCGGTGCGCACCACGCCGTCGGCGACGGCCTGGATCTGAGCGCCCTCACCGGGGGTGAAGTCGAGTCCGTCGTGCATCACGCCGCTGCGCACGCCGAAGCCGTAGCTGATCGACACGCCCACCGCGAAGGGCCACTGGATGGCGCTGTTCGCGTTGTTGGTGAAGAAGTTGGAGTAGTGGCTGATGCCCGACTCGGCGGCGATGTCGGCGGTGGATGCGGTGGCGTACTCGCTGCGGTCCAGCGCGACCACCTGCGAGTCGGCCGGGCTCACGTACGCCTGGATCTCGTCGGCGGCGATGCTCTTCTTCGACGCGGCCGAGGGCGACGAGCTCGACGCGAGCGAGACGGATGCGGTCGCCGCGCTGTTGCCGGCGCCGGCGACGGCCTCGGCGGGGGTCGTCATCCCGATCGCGAGAAGGCCCACGATGCCCATCGCGCCGACCGTGGCGGATGCCGTGGTGGCGCGACGGAACGCGGCACCCGAGAACCGGCGGCGCGGCCCGCGTGTGGGGGTGGTTCCGGTGATGGCGGGCTGGTCCTCATCCTCGTCGATCGCTGCGGCAGCGACCTGGATGGGGGTCTCGCCCGTGAAGGAGAAGAGCCGTGCGGCGGCCTCGAACTCGTCGACGATCGCGTGCGCCTCGGCCTCGTCGGCCATGACCGCGTCGGTGAAGGCCTGGTCGGCATCGTCGGCCTCGACCGTGGGCAGCTCGTCGGGAACGGCGGCTGCATCGACGGCGACCACGTCGATCTCGGGGACGGTGGTGTCGACGTCGTCGATCGCCGCGAGGGCGACATCGACCGGCGTCTCGGCGACGGGGCGCGCCAGCTCGCGCGCGCGACGGCGGGTCAGCGGCGGGGCGGGCGGGGCCGACTCGACGGCCGGGGCGGCCTCATCCACGACGAGCAGCTCGATGGGCTCGACGTTCGGACGAGGGGTCCCCGACGACGCCGCCGCGGCGGAGCGGATGCGGCTGGAGCGTCGCGTGGGAGCGGTTCCAGCCTCGGGGGTATCAGATGTCAACGCGCAGTCAGCCTCGGTCGTGGTCGCTCGGGCAGCGACGGGGAAAACGGAAGGAGGTGCTCATCCTCGTTCGGGTAACGAAGATAACGAATAGGTAAACACTAGCGCGCGACGGCTGAGAAAGCCATGCACGCGTATCAAGCCGAGAGGATCTCGGACAACCGCGGGAAGAGCGCGGGCGTTGCTGCTATGGTCATCGCCCGCCCGGACGGGTGCCCCGGGATCCAGGCGAATCGCCCACCGGCCTCAGCCACGATCAGCGACCCGGCGGCCATGTCCCAGGGGTGAAGACCACGCTCGTAGTAGGCGTCCAGCCGGCCGGCGGCCACCGCCGTCAGATCCAACGACGCCGCGCCGATGCGGCGCAGGTCACGGGCGATCGGCATGACGGTGGCGAGCTGGTCCAGCGCGGCGGCGTGGGTCGCCGGGTCGTATCCGAACCCCGTGCCCACCAGCGCACCGGCGGCCGGCGCCTCCGCAGCGACGCGCAGCGCGCGCTCCCCCTCGATCGACGACACCAGCCGCGCCCCCTCGCCGTGCGCGGCGACGAAGAGCTCGTCGATCGCCGGATTGAAGACGGCCCCGGCGAGCGCCTGCCAGGTGGCGGGATCGGCAGAACCCTGGACGGCGGCGATGCTCACGGCGTAGGCCGGGATGCCGTAGGCGTAGTTGACCGTGCCGTCGATCGGATCGACGACCCAGGTGAGGCCGGTCTCGCTGTCGGCGCCCCCGGACTCCTCGCCGAGGAATCCGTCGCCGGGCCGCGCCTCGTGGAGCCGTCGGCGCACGAGCTCTTCGACCTCGCGGTCGGCTTCGGTGACGATGTCGGCGAGCGCCGACTTCGTCGCGGCGATGTTGACGCCTTCGCGACGCCGATGTGCGGCGAGCTCACCCGCCTCCCGCGCGATCTCGACGGCGAGCGACTGCAGTTCGAGCGGGGTGGTCATGCATCCCACGCTACCGCGCGGCCGGACTCCGCCCGGCGCGAGCATCGCGACGCGACGGGGCTCCCCGATAGCGTGAAGGCATGGTCATGCCCACGCCGACCCACGACGCCGTCATCGTCGGCGGGGGTCACAACGCCCTGGTCGCCGCCGCCTACCTCGCCCGATCCGGACACCGGGTCGTGGTGCTCGAGGCGCAGAGCTCGGTCGGCGGGGCCGCCGTGTCGGAGGAGCCGTGGGCGGGAGTCGCCGCGCGCCTGTCGCGGTACTCGTACCTCGTGAGCCTCCTCCCCCGCCGGATCATCGACGACCTCGGCCTGTCGATCGATCTGCGGCGACGGCGCTTCTCCTCCTACACACCGGATCCGTCCGATCCCTCGCGCGGCGTTCTCATCGACACGGCGGATGCGGCCGCCACCGCCGCATCCATCGTCCGCACGACCGGCGACGCCGACGAGGCCGCGCGGTATCGCGCGTTCGGTGGGGACCTCGCGCCTCTGGCCCAGGCCGTCTTCCCCACGATGACCGACCCGCTGCCCTCCGCGGCGGACGTCCGGCGCGCCGTCGGCGACGACGACCTCTGGGATGCGGTGACCGCGCGCCCCTTGGGCGGCGTCATCCGCTCGGCGCTGCAGACCGATCTGCTGCGCGGCGTCGCCCTCACCGACGGGCTGATCGGCACGTTCTCGAACGCCGACGGCCCCTCCCTCAGCCAGAACCGCTGCTTCCTGTACCACGTGATCGGCGGCGGCACCGGCGACTGGGACGTGCCCGTGGGCGGGATGGGGCGGGTCAGCGCCGAGCTCGAACGCGCGGCCCGCGACGCCGGGGCCGACATCCGCACCTCGTCCCCCGTCACCGCCGTGACACCCGACGGCGAGGTGACCTACGCGGGAGAAGAGCCGGGCGTCGTCACCGGCCGGTTGGTGCTCTCGGGCGTCGGCCCGGCCGTGCTCGACCATCTGCTGCGCGCGGGCGGCGCCGACATCCCCGAGCACACGCCGCCGGAGGGTGCGCAGGTCAAGGTCAACATGCTGCTGCACCGCCTGCCGCGTCTGCACGACGAGACCGTCGACCCCGCCGCCGCGTTCGCGGGCACCTTCCACGTCAACGAGACGATGACGCAGCTCGACCGCGCGTACACCGAGGCGGTGGCGGGACGCATCCCCTCCCCGCTACCCGCCGAGATCTACTGCCACTCGCTGACCGACCCCTCGATCCTGGGGCCGGAGCTGCGCGCCGCCGGAGCGCAGACCATGACGCTGTTCGGGCTGCAGGTGCCGCACCGACTCCTCGCCGGCTCCGACCCTGCGCTCGTGCGGGCCGAGCTCCTGGCGGCGGCGCAGCGCTCGCTCGACACCGTGCTGGCCGAGCCGATCGCGGACTGCGTCATGACGGCTCCCAATGGCGCCGCGTGCATCGAGGCGCGCACGACCGGCGACCTCGAGCAGTCGCTCGGGATGACGGGCGGCGACATCTTCCACGGCCCGCTGTCGTGGCCCTGGCGCACCGAGACGGATGACGACTCGGCCGCTGCCCGGTGGGGCGTCGACACCGCGCACCACCGCATTCTGCGCTGCGGGGCGTCGGCCCAGCGCGGCGGTGCCGTCAGCGGGATCGGCGGCCACAACGCCGCGATGGCGGCGCGGGAACTGCTGGCCCGCTGACGGCGGAGCGCCGCGCGTGGGTCGCGCGCTCAGCGCGGCGGGAGCGGAGGCGGCGGCGGGTAGTCGCCGTACGCCGAAGGAGCGGGCGCCGCGGGCGGTTCCGACGGCGTGATCGCGGGTTCCGCGGCGTGCGCGGCACCCGGGTACGGCGCCGCCGGGGGCTGGCCCTGCGGCGCGTAGCCGGTGGGGTAACCCGTGTAGTACGCCTGCCAGTCGGGCGAGCCGTCGGGCAGCACGGGCAGCGGGGTCACGCCGTCGGCGTAGGTCGGCCACGCCTGCAGCGGCGGGGCCGTGGGGCGCGGTCGCCTGGGTCCGAACAGCACGTTCACGAGCGGGACGAGTGCGGTGCCGACGGCGGCGAGGATGCTGATCGCCACGACGATCCGCCAGTAGATCTCGAAGAACTCGACCCACTCGAACAGCGTGAGCGGCAGCACCAGCATGATCACGAGCACGGCCACGAGACCGATCGTGATGTAGCCGACGACCTTGTTGAAGGTGGTCGGCACCCGCAGGATCGCCTTCGCGTAGAGGCGCACGTGCAGCACAGCCAGCTGGATGATCAGAACGATCAGCAGGAAGACCAGGAATCGGGTGAACCCGTCGAACGGCCGCGGATAAAGCGGAGAGTCGTACTCTTCGTAGCTGCCGGTGTAGTACGTGTACGTGCGCTCGGGCATCCAGATGAGGAACGCGCCGATCAGCAGCGAGACGACCCATCCGATCATGCTGGTGAGCGCGAACCATCCCGGTCGGCGCGGGGCCAGGTGCGCGTCGAGGATCGCGACGCCCGCGAAGGCGGCGAGCAGGAAGATCGTGAGGAACGCACGGCCGACGATGCCGTTCTGCGCGCCGATGAGCACCCAGACGACACTCACGAGGGCGGCGGCGATGAGGGCACCGATCGCCACCCAGATCGCGGAGCGGATGAGCTTGGACGGGCCTGCGCTCGCCTCCTCGGTGGGCGGCGTGGGCGATTGCGGCTGCGGGGCTGTCATCTCGGTGCTCCTCCCGCGGGCACACGCCCGCCCTGTCATCCTGGCATGCGCGGTGCCGGCGCACGGGTTTGTGCACAGCTTCGGAACGACACCGTGATGCGCTGGGTCAACGGGGAGCCAGCGGCAGCCGCATCCGCACGCTCGTGCCCTGGCCGCGCAGCGAGCGCAGCGACACGTCGCCGCCGTGGCGCTGCACCACCACCCGCACGAGCGAGAGGCCCAGCCCGCTGCCCTCCACGCCGCGCGCCGGCGCCGCCCGCCACAGTTCGTCCCAGACGAAGGGCACGTCCTGCGGGTCGATCCCCCATCCGGTGTCGGCCACTTCGATCACGGCGTGCGCGCCGTCCTCGGTGCCGCGCACCTCGATCCGGGCCCCGTCGTCGGAGTACTTGGCCGCGTTCAGCAGGAGGTTGCGCACCGCCACCGACAGCAGATCGGGGTCTCCCTGCACGGCGGGCAGCGGCCACGGCACGGTGGGGAACGTCATCTGGATGTCGCGGCGCACGCCCCGCGCCTGCAGCTCATCGCGCACCGCAGCCGTCTCCTCGGCGACGAGGGCGGTCATGTCGACCCGCGAGCTCTCGAGCGCCCGCGTCTCGAGCGCCGACAGCGCGCGCAGCTGCGTGACGAGGGAGCCGAGCCGGGCCGCCTGCGCCGACGCGATCACGAGGTTCTGCGGCGGCGTCTGCTCACCCGCGGCGAGCGCCGAACGGATCGCCGTGACGGGGTTCTTGAGCTCGTGGTCGAGTCGGCCGAGGAATCGGCGGTGCGCGTCGCGCTCGGCGGCGGCTCCCTCCTCGCGGGCCGTCGCCAGCTGCGCGGCGCGTCGGCGCGCGCGCCACGGCCGGAGGCCCCAGAGCACGGTGAGCACGACGGTCGCGGCGACCCCCGTGAGGATCAGGGCGCTGGCGAGTGGAACCTGGAGCACCAGGGTGCCGTTGCCGCCGGCCAGCACCACCACGACGGCGAGGACGACGGCGACGAGCACCGGCACGGCAGAGATCGCGAGGCGGGCGACACGGCCCGAGGTCGGCGCTGTCATGAGGTGCTCACGGGGGCCAGGAAGCGGTAGCCGACACCGGGCAGGGTCTCGACCCACCGCGGGTGCTGCGGGTCGTCGCCCAGCGCGCGGCGGAGCTCGGCGACACGGTGGTCGACGGCGCGCGTCGTCACGGCGAACTCGAATCCCCACAGCGCCTCGAGCAGGTGATCCCGCGTGTGCACCTCGTCGGGGTGCGACATGAGGTACTCGAGCAGGGTGAAGGCCTTGGGCGTCAGCTCGACGACCACGCCCTCTCTCGTCGCCCGTCGCGCCGTACGGTCCAGGCGCAGCGCCCCGCTCACGAGCACGGTGGATGCCGTCAGCGGCCGCCCGCCCGCCGACGTCCGCCGCAGCACGGCGCGGATGCGGGCCACCAGCTCCGGAGGATCGAACGGCTTGCCCAGGTAGTCGTCGGCGCCGTCCTCGAGGGCGGCCGTCCGCTCGAACGACGCATCGACCTTGGTGAGCATGATCACGGGCGTCCACGCATCCGCCTGGCGCAGGCGCCGCACGAGCTCGCGACCGTCCATGCGGGGCATGAGCACATCCGACACGACGATGTCGGGGGCGAAGTCGGCGTGCGCCGCCAGTGCGTCGATGCCATCGGCCGCCACGCGCAGCTCGAAGCCGCTGCGTTCGAGGAAGGGCGAGAGCGTCGCGGTGATGGCCTCCTCGTCGTCGACGAGCAGCACGCGCGGACGCGGCGCCTCGGTCATCGGACGTTCACCGCCCAGACCGTGAGCCAGACGACGGCGATGGCGACCACGACGAGCGCGATCAGCGTCAGGTAGCCGATCACGAGCCCGGCGATCGCGAAGCCGGCGCCCGAGGCGCCCGTGCGCCGGATGCTCCCGAGCGCGACATGGCCGAAGATCACGGCGAGCAGGTTCAGGCCGCACAGCGCGAGCACGAACGAGGTGATGGCCAGACCGCTCGTCGGGCGCGGGACGTAGACCACCGCGGGCGGGGCGTAGGGAGAGGTCATGGTCAGCCTTCCGTCGTGGGACGCATCGTGTTGCCGGCTCCCGTGTCGCTCACGCGCGGCTCGCCGGTCTGCCACCGCACATCGTTCCCGCTGCCGGCGACGTCGATCGCCTCGGCCGACACCACCTGCACGCGGTTGGCCGCACCCTCGACCGTGAGGGTGCCGACTCCCGCCGCGAGCACCACGGTGCCGCTCGCGGCGATGCGGATGCTGTCGCAGTCCTCCGCGACCGACACGACCGCCGCCGCCTCGCTCACCACGAGGGTGCCGCCGGGGCAGCTGATCCGGTTCGCCGCCGCCTCGTACTCGGCGCGCAGATCCGCCGCGGGGTCGTCGCCCGACGCCGACGGGGCCGCGGCGCTCGGCGGCGCGGACGGCGTCGGGGTGGGCGTGGGCGATGCCGCCGGTGCCGACGCGGCGTCTCCGGGCGGTACGTAGCCGATCGAGCATCCGCTCAGTGTCGCCGTCGCGGCGATGAACAGTGCCACCGTCATCCCTCTGCGCGTGATCATGTCGTCCTCTCAGAACGCCGGGATGAAGATCTCGACGCGCCGGTTGAGCTGGCGCCCCGGCGCGTTGTCGGCGCCGTCGATCTCATTCGGCGCGACGGGTGCGGTCTCGCCGTAGCCGACGGCGCTCAGGTCGGCATCGACGCCGCGCTCCGTGAGCGCCGCCACCACGGCCTGCGCGCGGCGCTCCGAGAGCGTCTGGTTGTAGGAGTCGGTGCCGATCGCGTCGGTGTGCCCGCCGATCTCCGCCGCCGGCACACCGAGCTCCGCCATGACCGAGGCGAGCTCATCGAGCACCGCAGCGGCATCCGATCGCACGTCCGCCTTGTCGAAGTCGAAGAGCACGCCGTCCTGCAGCGTGATCGTCGTGCCGCACGAGGTGAGCGGGGCGAGGGTGCCGAGCGGCGGAAACACGCCGACCGGCGCCTCGGGGGCGAGCGGCTCGACCTGCGTCGGCACGCCGTTGACGGCGCCGGTGCCGTCGCCGTAGTTCCAGATCTCCAAGCCCGCCGTCGTGTACGAGCCCGACCCGTCGCCGTAGTTGTGGATCTCGACCTCGGGGTCGCGGTACAGCGCGGAGCCGTCGCCGTAGTTCCAGTGCTCGACGGTGTCGGTCTTCAGCGACGCGGACCCGTCGCCGTACACCCAGGTCTCGCCCTCGGATGTGGTGACCTGACCGGAACCGTCGCCGTAGTTCCAGATCTGGGCGTCGGGCGAGGTGTACGACCCCGATCCGTCGCCGTAGACCGTCGCGGTGACCCCGCCGACCGTGAAGGTGCCGGAGCCGTCGCCGTAGTTGCGGATCTCCCCGTCGGGGCCGCTGAACGAGCCGGACCCGTCGCCGTAGAGCAGGGCCGTGCCCCGGCCCGCGGCGCGCTCGCGCACGTCTCCGCAGGCGGCGGGGCGGATGTCGAGCCCCGGACGGGGCGCGATCTCACGATCGAGCGTGATGGCGAATCCGCCCAGGGACTCGTCGAGCAGGCTCAGGTCCGGCATCGTGAACAACGGCACCGGGGGCACGTCGCCAGGGGCGTAGCCGGCGACCGCGGGCAGCGTCGACGTCGCGGTGGGCGCGGGCGCGGATGCGGCGGGCGTCGAGGAGACGGGGGCGGGTTCCGGGGCGCACCCCGCCAGGACGATGGCGGCCAGAGCGAGGACGGCGGCGGATCGTGCGGCGGATCGGGGGGATTTCGTCACGAGTCGAAGGTATCGACTGCGCGAGGGCGGGTGGTCGCGGAGCTGTCTCGGATGTGTCGCAGTCCTGCGACATCCGATGCGCGAGCCGTGGCCCCGTCACCTCCGGTAACGCGGGATCACCTCCGGTAACAACGGTGTCCTCGCCCGGACTCGCGCCTACCTTTGCGCGTGGAACGCAACGGAGAGGAACCCGCACATGACTCGCACGTCCCTTCACGAGCCGCTGAAGTTCGCCTACTGGGTGCCGAACGTGAGCGGCGGCCTCGTCGTCAGCTCCATCGAGCAGCGCACATCGTGGGACTACGACTACAACGTCCAGCTGGCCCGCACGGCCGAACGCGTCGGCTTCGAGTACGCGCTCAGTCAGGTGCGTTACGCGTCGAGCTACGGCGCCGCGCAGCAGCACGAATCCACCAGCACCAGCCTTGCGCTGCTGCTGGCGACCGAGAAGCTCAAGGTCATCGCCGCCGTGCATCCGGGTCTCTGGGAGCCGGCCGTGCTGGCCAAGTTCATCCTCACGGCAGACCAGTTCTCCCACGGCCGCGCGGCCGTGAACGTGGTCAGCGGCTGGTTCAAGGACGAGTACGTCGACCTGGGTCTGCCCTGGCTCGAGCACGACGAGCGCTATCGGCGCTCCGCCGAGTTCATCGAGGTGCTCCGCGGCCTGTGGACGCAGGAGAAGTTCGACTTCGCCGGCGACTTCTACCGCACCCACGGGTTCACGCTGCGACCGGGCCCGTACCCCGTGGCGGGGCGCCCGCATCCCGAGATCTTCCAGGGCGGCAACTCGACCGCAGCACGCTTCAACGGCGGCGCGCACGCCGACTGGTACTTCTCGAACGGCAAGGACTTCGATGGCTTCACCGAGCAGTACGACGAGGTCACGCAGATCGCCGCCGAGCACGGCCGCACGGTCCGTTTCGGGCTGAACGGCTTCGCGATCGTCCGTGACACCGAGGCCGAGGCGCGCGATGTCCTGCGCGAAATCATCGCCCATGCCGACGTCGAGTCGGTCGAGGGCTTCCGCGCTTCGGTGCAGCAGGCGGGCGCCTCCACATCCGACAAGAAGGGGATGTGGGCCGACTCGAGCTTCGAGGACCTCGTGCAGTACAACGACGGCTTCCGGACGCAGCTCATCGGGGACCCGGAACAGGTGGCCCGACGCATCATCGAGTACAAGAAGCGGGGCGTGAATCTGCTGCTGCTCGGCTTCCTCCACTTCATCGAAGAGGTGGAGGCCTTCGGCACCCGGGTCATCCCGATCGTGCGAGAGCTCGAAGCCGACCTGGCGCGCACGGGCGCCGAGCTGCGCCCCACCGCGCTCTGACGAAGACGTGCTCGACCGGATGCACCCGATCGAGGCGAATCACCGAATCACCGAACCGGAAAGGCAAGAACGTGACAATCACGGATCCAGTGACCACCGACCTCACCGACCGCTGGCGGGACGCAGCCCGCCCTCAGGGTAGCGCCGCGTGGATCGCGCGCGCCGATGAGGTCGCCGACATCCTCGCCGTCGACGCGGTCGAACGCGATCGCGCGGGCGCCACGCCCCATGCCGAGGTG
The DNA here is from genome assembly GCF_040685095.1 of Microbacterium sp. NPDC089189. NCBI lineage: Bacteria > Bacillati > Actinomycetota > Actinomycetes > Micrococcales > Microbacteriaceae > Microbacterium > Microbacterium sp. NPDC089189. The sequence continues at coordinate 30,120 of NZ_JBFBHG010000005.1, read as the reverse complement.
CGACTCCTGAAGGACGCGGGTCTCGTCACCCTGCTCGGCCCCGTCGCGCACGGCGGCGCCGGCGAGAGCTGGGACACCGCCTACAAAGTCATCCGGGCGGTCTCGCGCGGCGACGGCTCGATCGGCCAGGTACTCGGCTACCACTACCTCTGGGCGTGGGCGGCACGACTCGTGGCCACCGAGGACCAGATCGCCGCGGTCGAAGAGCTGTACACGAGCAACAACTTCCTCTTCGGCGGCGCGGTGAACCCGCGCGACTCCGACCTCACGATCCGGGAGGACGGTGACGAGCTGGTCTTCTCGGGCCGCAAGTCGTTCTCCACGGGAGGCCAGATCTCCGACCTCACGGTGCTCGAAGGGGTGCTCGAGGGCACCGAGACGCACATCTTCGCGATCGTCCCGACCGCGCAGGAGGGCATCGTCTTCGCCGGGGACTGGGACAGCCTCGGCCAGCGGCTGACGGAGTCGGGGTCCGTCGAGATCCGGGATGTCCGCGTGCCGTGGGCCGCGGCGGCGGGCTTCGTCGACCGGGTGTTCCAGCCGCTCACCTACAACACGCTCAACGTGCCGGCCATCCAGCTGGTCTTCGCCAACTTCTATCTGGGCATCGCGCAAGGAGCCCTCGAGACGGCATCCGCCTACACCCGCAGCACGACCCGCGCGTGGCCGTACGGCGGCGACAACAAGCAGCACGCCAGCGAGGAATGGTACGTCCTCGAAGGCTACGGCGAGCTGCAGTCCAAGATCTGGGCGGATGAAGCGCTCCTGGATGCCGTCGGCGCCGAGATCAGCGGCGTCCTGCACGCTCCTCGAGAAGAGCTCACGGAGCGGCGCCGGGGCGAGATCGCCGTGCGGATCGCGGCCGGGAAGACGCGCATCGTCGACGACGGGCTGGAGGTCGCCACGAAGGTCTACGAGCTGACGGGCGCCCGCGCGTCAGCGAGCGCCGTGGGGTTGGACATCTTCTGGCGGAACCTGCGCACGCACAGCCTGCACGACCCGATCGCCTACAAGAAGCGCGAGGTCGGCGAGTACGTGCTGCTCGGCGACGTGCCCGAGCCCACCTGGTACACCTGACGCCTGTTCGTCTCGGGCAGGAACGGGGAACGGGGAACGGACCGCCGCGGCGGCTGTTCCCCGTTCCTGCGCGTTCGGGAGCACAATGAACCCGCGGTCGACGCGGACGGCGACGCCGCGAAGGGAGCGCGATGACGGTCACCTGGGATCGGGCGCTCGCCTGGCGCGCCGACCAGCAGTTCCTCACCGCTCCGGCGCGCACGGCCGCCGAGGTCGTGGGGCGTCTGATCTCGGTGCCCGCGAACTCGGGCGACCCGGAGCTGTCGGTGAGCATCCGCCTCGCCGCCGCCGACCGCGATGCCGTGGCGACGGCACTGGCGTCGCGCGAGCTGATCGCCGCGTACGCCTTCGGCGGAGCGGTGCACCTGATGACGCCGGCGGGTGCCGCCGACGTCCTGGCTCTGCGGGGCGCGAGCAGGCAGTGGGAGCGGCGGACCTGGCAGACGTTCTACGAGCTGGCGCCGGAGAGATGGGACGAGCTCCGCACGGTCGTCGCCGACGCGCTGTCAGCGGGCCCGCTCACCCAATCGGAGCTCGCCGCGGCCGTGGCGGCCCGGTCGGGCTTCGCCCATCTGCGGGAGCACTTCTCGCATCCGTCGCAGACGATCCTCAAGCCTCTCGCCTGGCAGGGCGTGATGAGCTTCGGCCCGCGTCGGGACGGGACGACGACCTTCCAGTCGCTCGCGCTGCAGCCGGGCTGGCCGGGCCTGCCCGAGGTCGACGAGGCCGGCCCTCGGATGATGGCCGCGTATCTGACGGCGTACGGTCCCGCGAGCAGAGCGCAGATCCATCGCTGGTTCACCGAGGGTCTGAGTGTGCCCCGCCGTCGCGTGGACGCCTGGCTCGCGTCGCTCGGGTCGACGATCACGCAGATCGACGTCGACGACGCGTCGGTCTCCGCGCTGACGGCGACCGTGCCGGCCGTGCGCGCGCACGAGGCGTCGGACGACGCGCACCTCCTGCCCGGATACGACCGGTGGGTCTTCGGTCCCGGCACCGCAGAGGAGACGATCGTTCCCGCGGCGCACCGCACGGTCGTTTCGCGGGGCGCGAATGTCGCGGTGGTCGGCGGCCGGGTCCGCGGGACGTGGCGGATGGAGGACGGCGCGGCGAACGTGGCGTGGTTCGATCCGACGAGGCCACCGGGTGGCCGGGGCGACGCCGATCGTCCCGGCGCCGTGACCTAGTCCGACAGCTCCTGCCGGACTATCGCCGCACCCGCCCCCAGCGCCTGCAGCTTGGCGCGGGCGACGCTGCGGCGCAGCGGTGCCATGCCGCAGTTCGTGGAGGGATAGAGATGGTCCGCGTCGACGAACTGCAGCGCGCGCCTCAGCGTGGCGGCGACCTCATCCGGCGTCTCGATGTGCGTGCTCGCCACGTCGATGGCGCCGACCATGACCTTCTTCCCGCGGATGAGCTCGATCAGCTCCAGCGGCACGTGGGAGTTGTGGCACTCGAGCGAGACGATGTCGATGCTCGACTCCTGGAGCTTGGGGAAGATCTCCTCGTACTGCCGCCACTCCGCACCGAGGGTCTGCTTCCAGTCGGTGTTGGCTTTGATGCCGTACCCGTAACAGACGTGGACGGCGGTGTCGCAGGTCAGGCCTTCCGTCGCCCGCTCGAGCACGGCGACACCCCAGTCCTTCACCTCGTCGAAGAAGACGTTGAACGCGGGTTCGTCGAACTGGATGATGTCGACGCCCGCGGCCTGGAGCTCCTTGGCCTCCTGGTTGAGGATCCCGGCGAACTCCCACGCCAGCTTCTCGCGGCTGCCGTAGTGGGCGTCGTACAGGGTGTCGATCATCGTCATGGGGCCGGGCAGCGCCCACTTGATGGGCTGATCGGTCTGCGCGCGCAGGAAGCGGGCGTCGTCGACGAACACCGGTCGGTCGCGACTGACCGCCCCCACAACGGTCGGGACGGACGCGTCGTAGCGATTGCGGATGCGGACGGTCTCGCGCTTTTCGAAGTCCACGCCGCCCAGGTGCTCGATGAAGGTCGTGACGAAGTGCTGCCGGGTCTGCTCGCCATCGCTCACGATGTCGATGCCGGCGTCCCGCTGGTCGGCCAACGACAGGCGCAGGGCGTCCCGCTTGCCCTCTGCCAGCTCGTCATCCGGCAGTTTCCACTCCGACCAGAGCGTCTCGGGCTGTGCGAGCCAGGACGGCTTGGGGAGGCTTCCCGCGGTCGAGGTCGGAAGCAGAGCGTTCATGACTGCCCTCCCTGCGGGGCGGCGTAAGCGGCCGACCACTCCTCGAGCACCGCGCGCTGGGGAGCGATGAATCTCTCCTCCGCGAACGTGCCCTGCTCCACCGCCCGTCGGCTGCGGTCCTCGCGATCGTAGGAGATCTGCGTCGTGGAGTAGTCCGCGTTGTCGAGGCGCGGGCGGTAGTGCCGGCCCGCCACCGCGTTGGCGTTGTAGATCTCGGGTCGGTAGATCTTCTGGAAGCTCTCCATCGTGCTGATCGTCGAGATCAGTTCGAGGTTGCTGTAGTCGCTCAGCAGATCACCGACGAAGTAGAACGCGAGCGGTGCGACGCCGCCGTCGGGCAGGAAGTATCGGACCCGAAGCCCCATCGTCCCGAAGTAGTCGTCGGTCAACGAGGACTCGTCGTGGCGGTACTCGACCCCCAGGATGGGGTGGCGATTGTCCGTCCGATGGTAGGTCTTGCTGCTCGAGACGCTCAGACAGATCACCGGCGGCTTGCGAGAGAGGCGACGGTACGCATCGGATTCGAGGAACGCCTTGAAGAGATTCCCGTGCAGCCGCCCGAAATCGTCCGGTACCCCGAAGCCGTCGCGATTCTCGTTGTATGCGGGAAGGAGGATGCTGAAGTCGTAGTCACGCACGTACGACGAGAAGTTGTTGCCGAGGATGCCGTCGATACGAGCGCCCGTGAGCCGGTCCACGATCGTCGTGTGCAGCACCTCGATGATCGGGAACGCCTCGCCGCCACCATCGCCGTCACCGTCGAACCGGACGTCCACGGAGACGATGTCGAGTTCGAGGGAGTACCGCTCCCCCTCCTCGTTGTCCCACGGCGCCAGTTCGTTGACGCGGTCGTCGATCATCCGCAGCACGTTGCGGAGATTCTCCTGACGCGATTCGCCGCGCGCGAGGTTGGCGAAGTTCGTGGTGATCCGCGTGCTGTCGGACGGCTCGTAGTCGACGTCGAAGCGCGTGCGCTCCACGGAGAACAGCGGGAACACGGGAGAGAGCGAGGAAGCCAGACGCACGTCGAACCGATCTTGTTGGAGCGGGCCGGGACGGCCGCTGAATCAGTGCTCAAGAGCCGCAACGTGCCCGGCTCATTTCGTCCGGGCGCGAGGCCTCGCGTGGCTACGACTTCTCCGATCATCACGACGACGCCGCGTGCTCGCAAGTTCGACGTAACATCGCGGCGCACGGCGCATGGTGCGAGGCACGCCCGTCCCTGCCGAACCTCTCGGCCGACGCGGCCCGTGAACGAAGAACGGCCCCCGCAGGCGGGGGCCGTTCTTCGTGGATGGTGGCAGGTGAGGGATTCGAACCCCCGAATGCTGAGCAGTCTGATTTACAGTCAGATCCCTTTGGCCGCTTGGGTAACCTGCCAAACGCGCACCCGCCCGGCTTTCTCAGTCGACCAGAGGCGCGATCACCGATATTACCCTCTGCGGCGCGCTCTCAGAAATCGGCGCCGAACCGGCAGGATCCGGCCGGTCAGGAGCCGTCCTCGAGACCGCTGAGCGCCGAGGGCAACCGCAGCAGCGCACCCTCGAATCGGCAGGTCGCAGCGGCCACCTGCATGGCGCGTTCGACGAGATCCGCCCAGGCCGCCTCATCCGCCGGGTGCTCGACGAGCAGCGTCGACACCGCCGACGAGAGCACGGCGTCGCCCGCCCCCATGGTGTCGACGATCGGGCCGGGCGCCGAGGCGATCGGCTTCTCGAGAGCGAAGGCCGTCGTCGCCATTCCGGCACCGCTCGAGCCGCGCGTGGCGAGGACCGCCCCCACGCCCTGGGCGAGAAGCCGATCCCGCAGCTCGTCGAGCGCCGTGCCGTAGAGCAGCTCGGCGTCGTCGTCGCCCACCTTCACCAGATCCGCGAGCGCGGCGAGCGCCTCGAAGCCCGAGACGAAATCCGCGCGGTCGTGCAGCATCCCCAGGCGGGGGTTCGGATCGATCGCCAGGGCACCGTCGGCCTCGGCGAGCGCGGAGGCCAGCGCCAGCGTCTGCACCGGGTCGTCGAACGGGAAGCAACTGACGACCGTGATCGCCGCGCCCGCGATGGCCGCGCGTTCGGCGTCGCCGAAGGAGATCCGCCGGTGCCATGCCGCATCCGAGAACTCGTAGACGGGCTCGCCGCCCGCGTCACGCGTGCTGATCGCGCGCGCGGTGCCGAGCGGGGAAGGCGATGCGAGCAGGTCGACGCCGAACTCGTCGAGATAGGCGCGGATGCGGTCGCCCGGCTCGTCGTCACCCACCATGGCGATGAGCGTGGTCGGCCACCCCAGGCGAGCGAGACCCACCGCCACGTTCAACGCGGCTCCTCCGACGAACTCGCGGTGCCCCTGCGGGTCGCTGATCTCATCGATCAGCGCATCGCCCACGACGACGACGCGTCCTGTCTCCCCCATGCCCTACTCCCCCCGTACGCGGTCGACGAATGCCTCCGCGCGCTGCCTCGTGCCGTCGATGCGCCGATCGACGCTCGCCCTCATCTCGCTGGGCGCCAACGGCGCCGCCAAACGTACATTCTCATGACACGACAGGTCGGCGCAGATGTAGGTACCTACGCTGTCGCCGTGATCGCCCGCGTCGCCCGCCTTGCGCGCGGTGAACAGCGCCACCTGATCGGCCGGCTGCATCGTGTGGCAGAGGTTGCACATGGCGGAACGCGCGCGGCTGCTGCCGTCTGCGGCGCGGAGCACCACGCCCACCGGGCGCCCCTCACGCTCGGCCACGAGATACCCCCGTCCCCGGGTGCGCGGGTCGCGCCAGGCGAAGAAATCCAGGTGGTCCCAGTCGGTCAGCACGAAGTCGTGCGGCATCGACGCCACGCGCAGCTCGTCCGCATCCGCGTTGACGAGGGCGCCGCGCACGTCGGTCTCGGTCAGTGCCCGCATGGCGCAATTCTAAGGAGAGCAGCGACCCGCGGAGCAGCCGCGGCCCCCGCCGCTAGAATCTCGGCATGGCAGATTCCTCGTTCGACATCGTGTCCAAGATCGACAAGCAGGAGGCCGACAACGCGCTCAACCAGGCGCGTAAAGAGGTCGAGCAGCGCTACGACTTCAAGGGCACCGATGCGTCCATCGAGTGGAGCGGCGAAGCGATCCTCATCAAGGCGAACAGCGAAGAGCGCGCGAACGCCGTGCTCGACGTCTTCCAGACCAAGCTCATCAAGCGCGGGATCTCGCTGAAGAGCCTCGAGACGGGCGAGCCCACGGCCAGCGGCCGCGAGTACCGCATCACCTCGACCCTGAAAGAGGGCATCTCGCAGGAGAACGCGAAGAAGATCGGCAAGATCATCCGCGACGAGGGCCCCAAGTCGGTGAAGTCGCAGGTGCAGGGCGACGAGCTGCGCGTGCAGTCGAAGTCCCGCGACGACCTGCAGGAAGTCCAGCGCCTGCTGAAGGCCGCCGACCTCGACGTCGACCTGCAGTTCATCAACTACCGGTAGGGCTAGCCCCTGACCTGGGGTTTTGCTGCTTCAGTCCGCACAGAGTCCGCAGGACCGGCGACGGCGGCCATGAAATCCGCGGTCGCACTACGCGTCTTATCCTCGGCAGAGGGCCAGAGGTGGCTATAGACGTTGAGCGTGATCGACGGTTGCGAGTGGCCGAGCGCGCGCTGCACCGTCACGACGTCGCACCCTGACGCGATGAGGTTCGACGCGAATGTGTGCCGCAGCGCGTGCAACGTGATCCCTTCAGGCAGGCCAACCTCCTTGCGGATGCGGCGCCACTCCTCGCCCGCGTTGTTTCTCTGCCAGAGGCGACCGAGTGGCGTTACGAAGAGCTGCTCCCCCGGCCCGCTCAACGCCTCGGTCGCGACATGCGCCGAAAGCGTGGCCATGAGTTGGCTCGGTACATAGATCGTCCGCTCACTGCCGTACTTGGGTGGCACGAGCGTCGCACTCTTGATCGTCGAGCCCTGCACCTGACGTCTCACGTCGATTGAGCGACCGAGGAAGTTGACGTCGCCCACCTGCAGGCCGGCAGCCTCACCGAGACGGAGCCCCGCAAACACGCACACCTCGACGAACGCCCGGAAGTCACCCGCTGCCACGAGCACCGCCGCGACCTGCTCGGCGCTGAGAATCTGCATGGTGGCCTCTGCCTTGCGAGCACGTGGCGGCTTAGCTCCGACCGCGGGACTCGATGCGATGACTCGGTCGAGCACCGCCGCACGGAATGCCATCTGTACATAGTTAAGACGGGTCCGGATGGTTGAAGCCGCAAGACCGCGCTTCGCTTCGGCAGTCACCCATGCCTGGACGTTCGACGGCTTCACCTTCGAGATTGACAGTGTCCGCCATGGAACGCTTTGCGCTGCGGTCCGCATTGCATCGATCGTTCCAGCGGTCCATGACTGCCGTTCCGACCACGTGCGTACCCACTCGTCCCAGGTGATCGACCCGGCGCGCGGGTCCACGTACTGGCCGGTGACGACCGACGTAGTGACCTCATCGATCCATCGCTGAGCATCCCGCTTCAGCGGGAAGTGTTTCGCATGCTCGCGGCCGTCCGCGTCGCGGTAACGGGCACGCCAAACACCATCAGGTCTCTGCTTGATGCTGGCCATCCGTGGCCTTTCTGTACCACTCGGGATTCGTATCCGACTGCCCTTCATAGAGCGGGTCGGGTTGCTCCGCCAATTCGGACGAGAAGGCCGGCAGCCTGCGCAGTTCCGCTATGAGGCGCTCGTTGAGGGACGCATCGACGGAGAGCCACCATGGACGCGACCTCGATCTGAATTGGCTCCACTGCGCCATCTGGCTGTCACGGTTTCCGCTTTCGTACGAGTGTGGCGCGACACCGAGAGCCCACTCCCACGCCGCGATCGAATCCATCTCTCGGCCGACACCCGCTGGCCGGACTGTGTCGGAGGGCGCTTCTGTGAATGGGAGCAGCAGCGCTAGTGGGGACACGTCCAGCGCATAGGCAATCGCCATCAAGTCGTCGATGTCGATCTTTCGCTGTCCCGACTCCATACGGCCGATGCTCGCCGTCGGGATGGCGCGACCGAGCGAGCCGAGCCGCTGAGAAAGCTCTGCCTGCGTGATCTCGAGCTCATCTCGAACTCGGCGTACCTGATCACCCAAACGGCGACCTATCGGTCCAATGTCGTTGCCGCGTTGCCGGTCTGCCATGTTGCAAGCCTAGTTGACTAACAACGCAGTCTCCATTACCTTCCTTATTACGCAGGTATCCTCGTTAAAGGAAAGGTCTTCTCATGACAGAAAGCATCGCTCCAGCCGCACGGCCGCGGCTTTTGTTCGTCGAAGAGGTCGCGCGCGAGTTGCGCCGCTCCGAAGCGTCAGTCCGCTGGCTCATCGCGACGAAGCGTTTGAAGACCGGGAAGGTCGGGGGACGCGTGGTCGTAAAGCCCGAGGATCTCGACGCCTTCATCGAGTCTGGCTTCGTCGAATGACTAGTGAACCGCTGGTCACCACCAGCGTGAACGAATGGTGCCGCGGCCTCGCAGATCTGCGCACGGTCTACGGCAGGCCGATCGAGTCGGTCGACGACCCGCGCGCAGACGTCTTGGCTCAATCGGGCGCCTACGCTCTGACGCCGGCGCGCATCGCGGAGTACATCACCTGCGGTCTCAGTGAAGAACTGGGGCACGCGTACTTCGACTCAGCATTCTCGGAGACATTCAACCCGCCGCTCCCGACCCCCGGCTGGGCGTCGAGCGTGCGTATGTATCTCGTGGATTGGCCCGACGCACGGATCCGCTACCAATCAGCTCCCATCGGCGCTGTTCCGCTCAGGGTCTGGTGGGAGCAGACGGTCGTCATCGTCACATCGGACTCCGACCCTTCGAGCCATGGTCCAGTCGGGACGGTGGTCTCAGACAGCGAACCGAATCTCGTGATCGAAGTGGACGGCAAAGTCATCGACATCGATCTTCACCTCTTATCCCTTCGACCACTCACAGAGGCGCTCCTGGATGCGCGCCGAATCATGGAGTCCTAGGCCATGAGCGGGTGCACCCCGACGATGTACGGCCCGGGTGGCTTCCCGCCGACCTCGACGAACGGATGGGAGGCACCGACCCGTGACATGGTCCCGGTTTTCTGACGAGTTCACCGACCGCCCCGAGGTGATGGCGCTCTCTGACGCCGCGTTCCGTCTCCACGTGTCAGCGGTGCTCTACAGCAACCGTGTACTCAGCGACGGACGTGTACCGTTTCGCGCGCTTCGCAGGCTCACGGACGGCGACCCGGGCGCCCTGACGAACGAGCTCGTCGCATCCGGCATGTGGGCGCGAGACGGAGAGAACGTCGTCCTGGACTGGTCGGAACAGGACTCGAGCGAGCAAGTCCGCGACCGTCAGAAGGCACACGCTGAACGCCAAAAGCGCTACCGAGAACGACGAGATCTGCACGCTGCCGGGGATCACTCGTTGTGTGACGGACGCCGCTGTAAGGCCGTCACCGTCATCGGCATAAACGCGGTGAGTGACGCCGTCACCAACAGCGTCACGGACGCCATGAGTGACACACCCCCATCCCCACCCCACCCATCCCCACCCATCCCGTCCCGACCCCTAAGGGTCAGGGACAGGGATGGGGGTGAACGAACGGGCCGGAAGGGAGCCCGTCCCGCTGCTCACGACTGCGCCCGAGACGGTCACGTCGCCGTGTCCGCTGGCGGATGCCTTCACTGCGAAATCCACCCCGATGACTTGACCGAGCACTTGAGGAGATCAGCATGAGCATCAGCGCCGCGTACGCAGACCTCGGCGGTGGACTCGCGACAGCAGCCCGCGCAGTCTCCCCGCTGCCGGCGCCACAAGCCCCACCTGTCTGCAGCCACATGTTCGACCAGGTCTCCGGCTGGTGCGGGTGCGGTCTGCGCGACGATGGCGCCATTGCTCCCGGCTCACCAGCATGGCGCGCGACCGTGGAACGCACGATGCCCGGGGCCAGATCATGATGCTCACGGTCTGGCTGACGTACGTCGAGGCCGCGGAGTGGGCCGGGGTCTCCGTGCGAACGATCCGGGAGTGGGTGAGCAGCGGAGAGCTCGTCCCGGTCTCGAGTCGATTCCGTGCACGCGACGTCGTCGAATGCGCCCAGCGAGCTAGGTGATGAGCTCCCGGATCGACCAGCCCGGCCGCTTCTTCACGAATGCCGAGCTACGCGTGATCTGGGAGGCAACGAATATGTCCGAGGTGCGCGACAGGCACCGCCGAGGGGACGACTTGCTGTACCGCTTGCTCACCGAGATCGGTCACAGCGCGTTCGCGGTCTATGCCGTTCCCGGCCACGAGCCCCGGCAAATCCCGGCAAGCGAGGAACGTAGTCACTGGACGGTCGAACAGATCGCGAAAGCATCCCGTCGAGCAGCCCGAACCGTCAGGAACGACATCCACAACAACGAGCTCAAAGCCACCAGATCAGGGCACGCCTGGTCCGTACCCGACACCGCAGCCCGCGCGTACATCGCCGGGCACCGTAGAACCTGAAAGGACCACCCCATGGTCGACACCACCAGTATCGAGACCGAAGCCGAAGCGATCCACCTGCTCGAGAAAGCCCTACGACTCGGAGACCGTCCGTCCGCAGAACAGGTACTCGACCACGCAGAAGACAACCAGTGGGCGAGCGTCGCCGAGAGCGCTCGCACCTACCTCGAGCACCACCTGAACTGCCCCGCCAAACGCATCGAGCTTACCGATCACTCCCAGTACCTCCGCCCGGGCGACCCCGGCTACGGAGTGACGACGATCCACTGCCTCGACTGCGGCGCCCACCGCGGTCACGACGGCACAGGCCTCCCCGTCCTGAGCGCAGACGCACCCCGCCGCACCGACGACCTCATGCGGCCAGCCATCAAGACCCGCACCCGGAAGGCAACCCGATGAGGTTCCAGCGCAACCCCGGACTCGACAGACTCATCGCACTCCGCGACTCCGACCGCCCTGAGGACCGAGCCCTGTTCAACTCCCGCACCAACACCACCCTCCGTCTCACGCTCGGCTACTACGAAGCCGATCTGGCGAAGCAGCCGTCGGAGTGAGAACCGTGACCAGTGTGGACGTCAACGTCACCGCCGCGCGAGGAACGAAGGAGGCGAGCGAGGTCACCTTTCCCGCACAGACCCTCCTGCGCCCCGCTGGTCACCACCCCGGGGGACCTCCTCTCGAGCCAAGGCTGAGCCGGACCGCCGGGGATGGCAAAAAAGCCCTGTACGGGTTCCGGGGTTTTGCCCCCGTCTTCGGAACCCGTACATGTCCAGTGAACGATCCCATCGGTCTCGGTCGGCACGGGCGGTGAACGCGGCGTGAGCTACCTGCCCGACGAGCCTGTGCTGGTCATCACTGCTGGTGAGGCGCGCATGCTCTGGCAGGCGGCCCGGCTAGACGCGCTCCGGGTGAAGCACCGGTCTGGAAACACGGCTCTGTACGACGTCCTCGTGAAGTTCTACCGGGTGGGGCTGCTCGAGATTGCCGAGCGCGGCACTCAGACGCGGCAAAGCGCGGCATCGGAGGAACGTGAGAGGTGGACAACTCAACAGGTCGCGAGAGCAGCCGGGATCGCCGAACGCACAGTCCGGCTCGACTGCAAAGAAGGAACCCTACCCGCGACACAACACCGATCCGGCGGCCCCTGGGCCATCGACGCAGACGCCGCCACCACGTACATCCGCCGCAGAAAGAAGCACTGACATGTCACTCGAAATCTTCAAGTCCGAGGTCGAAGCTCTCCGCGAGCGGGCTAGCCAGCTCAGGGACGCGCATGCCCGCGAGACCCGCGACATCAACAGCAACCCCGAGCTCAGCGATGCCGGCAAGGCAGCCGAGCGCGACAGGTCTTACAACCACTACCTTCCGCTGGCGAAGGATCTCCGCGAGAAGGAGATGACCTTGGTCAAGAAGAAGATCAGCGACCTGCAGTCCCAGCTCGAGTCGCGAGCGGGCGGTACCTCGACCGACATCATCGCGTTCCGCGACGCGCAGGACCGCGCAGACCAGCTCAAGGACCAGGCGCAGGCTCTCGTGATGATCGAGCGTGCGATGCGACAGGGCGACACCAGCCTCGCCCACGCAGTCTTCCGTCGCGCAACCGAAGCCCACTGGCCCGACGTCAAGAACGCCTTCATCACCGAGCACCCCACGCTCAAGGACGTGGTGCGAGAACTGAACTGGCTCGGGGACTTCAAGAGCGAATCATTCCAGCGGACGATGGCCTACGCCATCTTCGGACGCTGAGCGAACGGCGCACACCGATGCCCGAGAACGAGCCGCAGCCCCCCTCGCCTGCGACGGTAGCTGCGGCCCACGCCAGCCGCCAGTACACGCAGGCCGACCTAGACGCCCGAGTACGAGACGCTCTCCGCGAGCAGCGAGAACAGCACGCCGACTACGAGGACCTCAAGGCACGAGCTGAAGAGGCGGTACACGCACATGCTCGCGCCGCGGAGTTGGAGCAGGAGATCACCCACACCCGCCTCGAGAACCTACGCGTGACCATTGCCAGCAGCCACGGCGTCTCCACCGAGGATCGCGACGTCCTGATGACCGCCACCGACGCCGAAGGACTCACCGCACAAGCGCGACGACTCGCTGCCCTGAGTCAACAGCGCAGCACCGGCGGCAACATCGCCCGCAAGGAGGGCCACGTGACAGTCACGCCGACGGGCAACGAAGAGGTGCGTGCGTTCGTCTCCGATCTCATGGGCAGCGGCGGCGACTGGTTCATGCGGTGAGGGGGTGGCAGAGGTCACCCCCCGACCCGCTCAGCCGGGTCTCCGGGGCTAGCCAGCTGCTCCCTCCTCGTTTTTTCCACAATGCGGCACCCGAACTGACACCACCGGAAGGAAGCAGATGAGCATTCAAGATGCGATCAAGCGGGCGAAAGCTCGGCAACCCGAGACGTTCGTGGTCGACGTGCAGATCGGCGATGAAGCCTCGAGCATTGTGCTGACCGAAGTCGCGGGCTCCGAATGGAACGATCTGGTCGCCTACTGCCCCGCCCGCCCGCACAACGTCGAAGACGCGAAATGCGGATTCGACCCGGGCGCCCTCCTGAGGCGGTACCCCGTTGATCACGTCACGATCGATGGTCAGCTCCCCTCCTCCGAAGAGTGGCTCGATGTGCTGGCGCTCTTGCCTGCGAGCTCTTTCGCCGACTTGGGCGTCGCGCTTTGGGGTTTGCACGAGCTCGAGCCGCGCAAACGCCTCCTCGCGGCCGTGAAGAAGAAGGAGAGCGCTGTTCATGGCTGAGCGTGTCGTTTCGGTCCGGCTCTCGGCGAAGGTCGACGAGTACAAGAAGGGCATGGCGGAGGCCGCACAGTCGACTCGATCGGTGGGAACTGAGGGCGCCAAGCTTGCACAGGTTCGTGAGGCGATGAACCAGGTCGGCGCCTCTGGCGTCGGAATGGGCGCGCTGATCGGCGCCGGGGTCGCTGTGGCGGTGAAGAAGTTCGCCGATTTCGATGAGGCGATGAGCGCCGTTAACGCCGCCACTCACGAGACCTCCCAGAACATGGCGCTGTTGCGGAATGCGGCGATCGAAGCCGGCGCCTCGACCGTGTTCTCGGCGACGGAGGCTGCAGGCGCGATCGAAGAACTCTCGAAGGCGGGCGTCTCGACTGCTGACATCCTCGCGGGGGCTCTTGCTGGTTCGCTCGATCTTGCTGCCGCGGGGGAGCTCGGTGTGGCACGCGCGGCGGAGATCACTTCCACAGCGTTGAACCAGTTCGGGCTCTCGGGCGACCAGGCCTCCCACGTCGCCGATGTTCTCGCTGCCGGCGCCGGCAAGGCGATGGGCTCGGTGGAGGACCTCGCTAATGGGCTCAAGTTCGTGGGGCCTGTCGCGGCGTCGATGGGCGTTTCGCTCGAGGAGACAGCGGGTGTTCTGGCGTTGTTCGCCCAGCAGGGCATCATCGGCGAGCAGGCAGGCACGTCCCTCCGAGGCGTGCTTGCATCGCTGACGTCACCGTCCGCGCAGGCCCGGGGTGAGATCGAACGTCTCGGGCTCACGCTGTACGACTCCCGAGGGACGTTCCTCGGGCTCGAGAACGCCGCCGGGCAGCTCTCCAACGCGTACTCCACGATGAACGGCGCATCGCGTGACGCGTCGATGGGCATCATCTTCGGGCGCGAGAGCGTCACCGCTGCCACAGCCCTCTACCGGGCCGGCGCGGACGGTGTCGACGAGTGGACGGCCGCGGTCGACGACAGCGGATACGCCGCTGACACTGCCCGCCGACGCCTCGACAACCTCAAGGGTGACCTCGAAGCGCTCTCCGGCGCAATGGACACGGCGCTGATCCAGACCGGATCCGCCGCGAACGACTCGCTCCGCGCACTCGTCCAGACCGTCACTGGGCTCGTCGATGTGTACAACGATCTCCCGGAACCGGTGCAGACCGGTGTTCTCGCTGTCGGCGGCGCCACGGCGGCACTCGGCCTCTTCGGCGGTACGGCGCTCCTCACAATCCCGAAGATCCATGAGACCCGGGAGGCGATGCGCACTCTCGGCCTCAGCGCGAAAGGTCTCTCCCTCACCGCCGGCATCGCCGGTGCTGCCCTTGGCGGACTGTTCCTGATCGTCGGTGAGCTCGCGCGAGAGCAAGCCGAGGCCCGCGCGAACGCCGAAGCGTACTCGCAGACCCTCGAGGACGGCACGCTCCGCGTCACCCGCGCCACCCGTGAGCTCGCGAAAGAGAACCTGTCGGCCAAGGATGGGTTCTGGTTCATCGACAACGGGTCCGCGCTGTCCAACGCCGAGAAAATCGGCGTGAGCCTCGACCTCGTCACCGAGGCCGCCATCGGGAACCTCACCGCGATGCGCGAACTCGACGCGCAGCTCAAAGCAGGCGAGGACGGCAGCCTCGAGTACGCGAACGCGGCGGCCATCATCTCGGAGCAGGTGAAGGGGGAGGCCGGGTCCCTCGAAGAAGCGATCGAGGTCGCACGACTCAAGCAGAAGGCCGACAAGCAGAGCTCCGACTCTTCCCAGACGGCCGCGGACGCCTACCTGCAGGCAGCATCGGGAGCGGACGAGCTCACGTCTTCCCTCGACCAACTGATCAGCAAAATCAACGAGGCCAACGGCGTCGGTCAAGACGCGATCAGCGCGAACCTGGCCTATGAAGACGCTCTCGCGAACGTTGATCAGCAGATCCGTAATGCCGCGGCCGGCGTAGAGGGCTATGCGCTCACTCTCGACACGAGCACCGAGGCGGGCCGCGACAACCTGGGCATGCTCAACACCCTCGCCGAACAGTCACAGAAAGCGGCGGAAGCCCAGTTCGCGCTCGACGGCAACACCGACGCCTACAAGGCGACCCTCGAAGCCGGACGGCAAGCGCTCATCGACCGTGCACAGCAGATGGGGTACAACGCCGACGAAGCCACCCGCCTCGCCGACCAGATCTACCGGATCCCTACCCAGACCGAATGGAAGGTGATCGCGGAAACCAACGAGGCACAGGATCGCGTGAACCGACTCGCCGGTGTCATCGCGGGCCTGCAGGACAAGACCGTCCGCATCAACGTCCAGATGCCCAACGGGAACCCGGTCAGCGACGAACAGCTCGCCAACCAGTTCGGCATCCGCCGCGCTTCAGGCGGGCCGGTGTACGGACCAGGCGGCCCGCAGGACGACCGCGTCCCCGCCATGCTCTCCAACGGAGAACACGTCCTCACCGCCAACGAAGTCCAAGCAGCCGGCGGACACGCTCGAGTCGCTCAGTGGCGAGCGAACCTCATAGCCACCCGACAGCCGATCTTCACCCCCGACGGGCCCGAGGTGCTGATGAACACAAACCCGCCGTCAAACCCCAGAACCATCATCGGCGCCGCCGACAAACGCGAACTGGAAATGACGCGATGAGCATCCTGCTCTTTGACCAGACCGAGACCGACGTCCTCCTCATCACCGACACTCTCGTCGTCGACCACGACGACAAGCCGACGATGTTTCAGCACAAAGTGTGGACACTCCCCCAGATGAACATGGCCATCGCCGCCACAGGAACCGCGAACGTCGCGCTCACGTGGCGGAACGTCCTCTCCGAATCGTTCAGCCCGGAGGATATCGAGGGACTCAACGACCATGCGCCCGCCGCGCTGCGGGCGATCTCAGCCCACCTCGCCAAAGAGAACGGGCCACTCGGACGAACCACGATCTATCACTTCGGGTTCCCCACCGGTTCGCACAAGCTCGTCCGGTACATTTACAGATCCCAGAACAACTTCGAACCTGAGCGATTCGAAGGCTCCCAGTTCGGCGCCAAGCCCGCGCCTCCCGGACTCACATTCGAACGCCCCGAGGGACGCGAAGAGACGATCGCACTCGCCGAGCGCCTTCGCGACGAGAACGTCCATCGAAAGGACGAGGGAGGGGTGCCAATTGGCGGCGATCTGTTCGCGACTCTCGTGACGAACGGAAGCAGTCAGACCGTGCGATGGCATCGATTCTCTGATTATTCCGACACCAGATATGCGATGAGCTCGTTTGCCGCGAAGGAGGCCAACATTTGTTAGAGCCTTCGCGTCATGCCAGCCGAGCCGCGCTTGAGCTCAGCGGTTGCCCGAGGAGTCTCGCCCTACGGCCTTCTCTAGGTTCTCGTTCACCCGTCGGATTTGGCGGGCGATCACATCCATGGGCTTCGCTTCGGCTATTGCGAACGACCATGGCTTTAGATCGAGGATGTGCGGCTCTGAGTAGGAGCGCTTCGCTGTTGCGTCCTTGTAGGTGGCGACCACGTCGTAGCGCTGCCGCAGACTTCCGCCGGACCGGATCACCTGCGAGGTGAAGTCCAGGATGTACTCTAAACGCTGCCCCGGCGTCAGCATCCCAATCACCGGTTCGCCAGAGAACATGTGCCGCAGGGCCAGCATCGCTGGGTCATCCTCACCCACGGGCCGCCCCTCTCCGCTCGTCTCAAACGCTGGATTGACCGTAAGCGAAATGTCTCGAGCGGGCGTACGACCTGTGCTCTCCACGATGACGAAAATGACCCTCCGCCCGCGCGGATTTTTGGGATCACCGTTCGCCGTCACCCGAAGGTCGAAGTACACCGAGACGTAAGGCCGAGCTTCGCAGGTGTCAAAAACTTGACACCTGTCCCCGATGGGACACCTGGACCCGGCGTTCCCCCAACGCCGGCCCCGACGGTGGCCGTGCCCGATGCTTCCCCGCTTCAGATTCTGCAGCGTCGGCAGCGCGCGCATTTGCCTCCGCCGACAACGCCAGCTGCCGAGCACCCTGCCGAATCTGCAGGATAGCGATGATCGCGGCCACCGCGGCCACCAACAACGTTAGAAGCGCCGCAAACGCCTGCCATTCCTCCGCCGTCGACAAACCGTCGGCCCGCCACCACGTGGGGGCCATCACCGATGGCCCAAGAAGGACTATGGTCCAACCGCTAACAATCTGCGCTGACTTCCCCCAGTCGATCTTGCTGCGATGGTACTTACAACGGGCTGAGATCGGGGTCGAGCGCCTCGCACCCCAGACGCCCCTAAGCAATCTCCACGCGTCCCTCATCGGAGGTAACGCCGGGGCGTTTCGACGTTCAGGCGGGCGCGACGATGTTGTTGGCGAGGTACTCCTCGCGCACCACAGTGAAGTCGTCGGCGACGGTGATTGGTGAGATCGGTGCCAGGCCACCCTGATAGCGAACGGCGATGCTCGCAGTGTGAAGGCGGTGGTACGGGACGCGGATGGAGCGGTATAGCTTCATGACGATCTCGTTCATGCCGAGCGATCGTCCGTTCTCACCCTTGCCGCCCGAGTGGTGCTCGACGTAGCGGCTATCTACCGACAACAGTGGATGTACACCGCTGCAGCGCGAAATGTCATCGAAAATCGGGTCCGCGTGCATCGCCGCCTTCACCAAGTGATATGCGGAGTAGAAGTAGCAGACCGCGAACCACTCATCGTCGGCAGCTTTCAGTCGATCGCCAGTCTCCATGTGCACGACGGATCGCTCAAGGTGCGTCTGCACATCACGGGCGACGGGCACCGGGCTCATGCAAACGAGAACTGCTGGCTGCCTACTGGCACCGCGCTGGGCAGATCGTTTCCGTCCACGCCGAGCACGAGCGTCATGCTCACATCGTCGAAGAACAAGTCCTGCACGTCAAAGAACTTCTCAAACGCGCGGGCCTGCTCTTTCGCGTTGCTGTCTCGAAGCGAAACAGCAATACGTGCAGTCATGTCGATCGGGTTCACGACGACGGACAACGCGCTCAGGTGCTTACGGCCGATGGCCTGCACAGCGTGCTCCCCAATCGACTGCGTGAGGGCCGAGACTTCGTCCACAGCGGTCATGATCTACACAGTACAGGCCTTGTCAAGTCGCCTAGGTCGGCGTGTCGAAGTTCACAAGTCAGCGATAGCCGCCGGGTGGGAGATTCGTCTCGTATGTCTTGTGCTTACCCGCGTTGCGTCGTTCGATCCCGGTGGCGACGTGCGCGACGGCTCCCGGGAATGCGTCGAGCAGTGCGGACGTCCGCGCCTGGGTGTACTCGTCGCCGTAGTACCCGACCCATCGACCGACCTCTTCGTGAAGGGGCCCAGTGTGCACGCCGGCGAGACGCCGCAGGTCGTCGACGACAGCCGCGTGCATGGCAGGGTCGGTGGAGTACTTGCCTCGGCCGCAGTGCGCGCCGATTTCGACGCTGAGCTGCGTCATCGGGTGGAGGGCCATGCAGCCCAGTGTGCAGGCGGGTTCAGACGTTGTCAGCCCGACATACAGCTGACGTCGCGGCCGAGGGCACCTTCAGTAGCTGATGCCATGCGGTACGAGCCCGGTCGAGCGAGGCACTCTCGAATCTGTTCAATCCACCAGTCCGTGCTGTTCGCTAACGCTGCGATGGCGTCCTCCCGAGCTTTCAGAGAGCCTTCGCGCGCGTCGAGCTCCGCTGTCGCGGTCACCATGTCGGCCTCCATCTGGGCGACGTCGGCGGAGCGGATCTCTAACGCCTTCGTCCGTGCTTCAACGCGCTGCGAATCGATCCACGCTGGCTTGTAGCGCTCAACCTCGGCTTCCAGATCCACGATGTCGGAGTTGAGCGCCGCCGCCGAGGACTGCAGTGTGTCGCGCTGATTCTGCGCAACGATTGCCTCGTTGTAGTTGACGGCGTTGACACCGACCATACTGACGAGCGCTATCAACAGAACGACGATCGCGACGGCCAGCAACCGTGAGATCTTGTTCGCCCAGAAGTCCTGGATTAGACGCCGCCACGCTCGACTCGAGATTTCCGGCTCTGCTGCACGATTGCTCATCACTCCCCCAAGTGCGACACGGTGCACGGTAGGCGTTCCTCAGAGTAGTCGTCAACAGCCCAACGCAGAATCGGATGCAAGCGCCGAAGCCAGCACCCCTGCCAAGCCCCCCCCACGAGTAGGCGCGCCGCTGAGACCGGCATGGAGAAGCACGGAGCCAGCTGTGTCGTCTTCTAACCCTCGACTCGCGCCCCACCCTCCGGCCCCTCAGAGCAGATCGCCCTCACCTCACTCTTCCGAGTATCGAGCGCCATCTTTACATCTGTCTTTACACCTGATAAGTTGGGTGTAAAGACACCCAACGGCTTGACCGGGAGGCATGCATGAACAGCATGCGTAAAGACATCTGTAAAGATGGGCGCCGTGTCCCCTAACAAGCCAAAGACGCCCGTCTCCAACTTCCGTATCCCACTCGAGCTCAAAGCGAAGGCGATGCAGAAGGCCGAAGCTGAGGGAAAGACGCTCACTGACGTGATCGTTGATTACCTCAAGCGCTACACGCGCGGAGCCTAACTACCGCCACGCACCCGACCATTAGGAGCCGCAACCATGAGAGTTGACATGCTCGTCGCACAGCCACCCCAGATGTCTGGGATGCGGGACGATCCCGCGAGTCCAGAGCAGGTGGCAACCGGACTGATGACAGACGACACCTACATCGAGTACTGGACGGCGTTTCAGTACGCATCCGGATCGACGCAGAAGAGTATCCGGGAACGGGTGTACGCAATCCGCGCCATGCTCCGCCGGACCGACAGAACACTGCTGACCGTCAGCCGTAGCGATCTAATCCGTGACCTCGGACGCCCTGGGATCGCGGCGTCCACCCGCGCCGGGTTCAAATCAACAATGCACGGATTCTTCACCTGGATGCAGGAGGAAGAGTTCCGCATCGACAACCCTGCCGTTCGGCTCCCCCGCGTGCGGGTGCCGAAGATGGAAGCGAACCCCGTCACCACCGAGGACATCGAGCACATCCTCGCTTCAGGCATCTACCGGCGCACCCGACTGTGGGTGCTGCTGTACTCGTACCAGGGGTTCAGAGCGGCGGAGATCGCCGCCGTCTCCGCCGCCTCGATCGACTGGAAACGCGGCCGAATCCTGTCCGTCAACGGGAAGGCCGGCAAGGAAGTCTGGCGCCCCATCCACCCCGTGGTGTGGGAGCAGCTTGAGCGGTGGCGCGGCGCCGACGGGTGGCTGTTCCCCTCCCCCACCCGTGAAGGCATGCACGTCACCGCAGCGAACGTCTCCAACGTCCTCTCCACCGCTTTCAAACGCGCCGGCCTCGCGCACCGCCCCCACCAGATGCGCGCCTGGTTCGCCACAGAGATGATCGACAGCGGCGCCTCAACGGTCATCGTGGCCGCGGCGCTTCGGCACTCCGACCACCAGACGGTGCAGAAGTACGTGCGAGTCAAGGACGATGCAATCTCGGACGCGATGGCGAAGTTGCCCCTCGTTCGAGTACCCGATAAATCCGGCCGACAGCTAAGGAGCCAAAAAACTCGCTCACCCCGAACAGCCCCTTAATCACCGGGGGGAGACGGTCGCTCGGCCGTGCGGAGATCCCCGCCCGAGTCGCGCGTGACATCGCCGACGCCCGGGACGCGTTGATCGCTGAGCGGGACGAGAACACGGCCCGCAAGCCGATGCTCCCCTCCGAAGCTACCGCTCTCGGCATGGCTATCGAGGAGATGGAGCGTCCCGCAGCTCACGAACGGTCAGCGGGACGCCGGGAAGAGGTTCGGGAAGGGGATTGATAGCTCCGGATCCCGGGACCCGGAGCTATCCATCGCTCGGCCTCGAGAGATGGCGGCGGCAGCCGGTATGGGTGGGGCAACCTACCCGCCGCATCAAGACCGTTGTACGAGACTACGTGAGAAACTCGGGACGCTTCGGCGGCTGAGACACACAGAAGTGCTTAAGCCACACGGCTACTTCGTGCTCGTCATGCTTGTTTGCCGCGACGTCCAGCAAGAACCCCTCCGCGGCATCGACGTCCGGGCCGACCCATATGTGGTCGTGAATGCGCAGGAACACGGTCGCGGAGAGGAAGCCCGTGCGCTTGTTCCCATCGTGGAAAAACTGCGTCGTTGCGAACCCATGGAGGTACGCCGCTGCCTTCTGGTAGACGTTCGGAAACAGGTCCACTCCGAGAAAAGTACCCTGCGGCCGCTCAACGATTCCCATGAAACCGTTCTCGTCGCGCACACCAGCACCGTCCCCGCAGTATGCGAGGTTGATGATGCGGATGTCGTCCGCTTTGAGATAGTAGAACGTCACGCGAGGCGACGCATCAACTCCGCGTTGCTGGCAGCGATATCCGACGCGAGCCGGAGAACCGTCTCCGTGTCGGCGTAGCGCGTGTCATGCTGCTCAGGTAGCTGCGCAGCTCCCGAGTTGTGCAGCACTTCGCCTTCACCACGCCCAATAACGACCATAGAGCCAACGTAGCACCCGCGCGTGTGTGAGGGGTGTGCGTATGTCTGCCGACTTGGCATCGGGCTCCTGCGTTCGAAATATGAACCTGTGGTCCCGGGACCACAGGTTCCACGACGGTCCTCGACATTGCCGACGCGCGGGACGCACTCGTCGCCGAGCGCGATGAGAACACCGCACGCAAGCCGATGCTCACCTCGGAAGCCGCGGCGCTGGGTATGGCGATCGAAGAGATGGAGAAGCCGGCCGCTGCCGAACGCCAGGCCGCGACGCGCTTCGGTGGTGTTCCCCGGAACACCACCGAGCGGAACGGGTCGGCGGTGCCGAAGAGTCGCGACATCGCAGCTGAGGCGATCGATGCGGGAATGGCGATCGAGGAGGTGGAGTGCCCCGCAGCGGACGAACGTCAGCGGTAAGCGGTTCGGGAAAAAGATTGCTAGCTCCCTGGCAGAGAGGATTGACGACGCGGTCATTTCTGACCGGGTTGCCGGACGTCCGCGGATGATGCCGCACCGACCAGCCCCTGACTTCTCGCCAATTCTGGCGAAAAGTCAGGGGCGCTGGCCGCGTGCCGGATGCCGGCGCTTCTCCCCCGGACCGGGGTAAAGTCCCCATTCGGGGGGGGTTGAGTCATCTGACTCACGTGGTGCGCGAAATTCCGGACCGTCCTTGAGCGAGTCCGCGGAGAGTCCGCAAGAATCGCGTTCGACCCCCCGATCCCCCATCATCAGCCACAAGTACATCCGCGTATTTCCGCAGTCGTCGGTATCCCCCAACGACCCCCATCCACCAGGCCGCGATTCATCAACTGCCGCTGAGACGGGCGGACGCATGCCGCGGTGAACATCGGATGAGACTCGTCTCATCTAGTCCGTCCGGCGGCGCGGGACGTGACACGCTGGGTCGTAGCGGTACCGCGTCGACCGGGTGTTCGGGTCATTCGAATCGACGTGAGGACGTGACCTCATACGTCGCGTGAGCCCCTCCTCCGGGAGGGGCTTTTTCGTTGCTGCGACGGGCGGCGACCGCCGCTCAGTGACCGAGGTGCTCGATCAGGATCTGGGTGCCGATCGCCAGCAGCACGAGGCCGCCGATGACCTCCGCGGGGCGGCGGAACCGGGTGCCGACCCGGTGACCGATCAGCACCGCGACGAACGAGAGCGCGAAGGTCACGAGGCCGATCACCGCGACGGCGACCCACACATCCACCTGCAGGAACGCGAAGCTCAGACCCACGGCGAGCGCGTCGATCGACGTCGCGACGGCGAGCAGCACGATCTCGCGCATCGACAGCCCCCGATCCGACGCGGCATCCTCGGGCTTGTCGGGGGTGAGGGCCTCCCACAGCATCTTGACGCCGACGGCGCCGAGCAGCCCGAACGCGATCCAGTGGTCGAACGGGGCGATCGCCTCGGCGAACGCACTGCCCAGCAGGTACCCGATGAGCGGCATGACGGCCTGCGCGAGTCCGAACGCCGTGGCGATGACGAAGGCGCTGCGCCACACGGCGCGGCGCACCTGCAGACCCTTGCCGAGGGCCACCGCGAACGCGTCGGCGGACACACCTCCCGCGAGCGCGAGCAGAGTCCAGAGCGGCATGGCGACGTCCTTCGAGAACGGCCGGTCACAGCCGCGGAGAGCGGGACTCGGACGGATGCGTCCGAGCGCAGGCGGGCTGCAACGGCCACCGGGAGAGCGGGTCACCTCGACGGGCGTCGCGCTCGTGTTCCAGCCTGGCGAATTCGGGAAACCGAACTCAACTCGACGCCGCGATTGTCAGCATTTCGGACGTCCTAAACGCCCGCCGTCCGCCGTCCGCCGCGGCGCGCAGCTCAGCGGAAGCGGCCGATGCTCCAGTCGCGCACCACGTCGTACGAGGCCTGGCGCGCCTCCGGCGCCGAGAGGAACACGTCGTGGATCGCGCCCTCGATACGCGCCACCGTGACCAGGCGCCCGATGCGCAGCGCCGCGCGGGCGATGTCGTCGACGACGAGCACCGAATCCGTCGCCGTCATGTCTGCCGACCAGCGGATGGGCGAGCTCGACCGGTTCGAGATGAGCACGAGGACGGGGCAGCCCACGTCGACGCCGGCCGCGACGGTCGCGTGCCCGCTGAGGATGGCGCTCAACCACCCCGGATGCGTCGCGAACCCCTGCGGCGGCCGCCAGTCCGTGCGGTAGCCCTCGGTGGGGATCGAGCCGAGCTCCGTCTGTGCCCGCGTGTAGAACCCGAGGTCGACGACCGGCTGCTGGCCGCGGGGCTGCACGCGCGCGCGGGCGTTGACGATGGGCGCGATGGCCTGACGCCCCAGCGCGCCGGCCTGGAACTCCAGCCACGGGCTGTTGAGTACGAGGGCGTCGGCGACGCCGGGGTTCCGCGCCGCCCACAGGGTCAGCACGAGCCCGCCGGTCGAGTGACCGAGAAGCAGGAGCCGCCGGTGCGGGCCGTGCCCCATGGCCGACAGCGCCGCCTCGATGTCCTCGTCGTAGTCGTGCAGCGAGTCGACGTAGCCGGGCACTTCGCCCGGGCGCAGGCTCCGCCCGTAGCGGTGCAGATCGAGCGCGTGGAACCGGGCTCCGAGCCCGGTCCAGAAGTCGGCCAGCTCGGTCTGGAAGAAGTAGTCCGACCATCCGTGCACGTAGAGCACGTCGACATCGCGCAGCGGCTTCGCCCATGCCGTGAACGGATCGGGCGGATGCCGCACGATCGTCGCCACGAGAGGCCCGTGGTCTCCGGGCGTCTTCAGCGGCAGGGTGCGCTGCATGAACCCGGACCCCAGGATGTCGGGGGTCCACTCGGTCATGCCGCCAGCCTAGCGTCGGGCGTCATCCGCTTCGAGGGATCACTCGCCGCGCGAGATCGCCACCATCTCGTCCCGCGGGACGACCTTGATGCGCGCGCGCTCCTGCGCGGCGCCTAGGCTCACCTCGTGCTCGTCGAGCCGGTGCCATCCGTCGAGATCCGTCCACCGCACGCCGCGCTCGGCCAGCAGCGCCGGAACCGCCTCGTCCGACGGGTCCTCGGGCTGCCACCACGAGCCCTGCCCGTTGATGAGGTGGCGCACGGTCTCCATCGCGTCGGACTTCGTGTGCCCGATGAGCCCGACGGGCCCCCGCTTGATCCACCCCGTGGCGTAGACGCCGGGCACGATCTCGTTCGAGTCGGGGTGCAGGACCTGGCCCTCCTGGTTCGGGATGACGCCGTGGCGGTCGTCGAACGGCACGCCCGGCAGCGGCGAGCCGAAGTAGCCGACAGCACGGTACAGCTGCTGGATCGGCACCTCGCGCAGCTCGCCCGTTCCGGCGACACCGCCCTCGCCGTCGGGGCGGGTGCGCTCGTACACGATGGCCGCGACGCGTCCGTCGGCGTCCTTCTTGACCTCGACGGGCTTGGCCCAGAAGTGCATGTGCAGGCGCCGCGACGCCTCCCCGCCGGCGTTGTTCACGCCCGGGCGGGTGCGCCACTCCTGCAGGATGCGGTCGATGACTTTGACCTGCTTGTTGCTGGCGATCGCCGCCAGCGACGCCTCGTCGTAGTCGAAGTCCTCGTCGTAGACGACCATGTCGACATCGCGCAGCTCGCCGAGCTCCCGCAGCTCGAGCGGCGTGAACTTGACCTGGGCGGGACCCCGCCGGCCGAACACGTGCACGTCGCGGATCTCGGAGGCCACGAGTCCCGCGTGCACGTTGTCGGGGATCTCGGTGGGAAGCAGGTCCTCGGCGTGCTTGGCGAGGATGCGCGCGACGTCGAGGGCCACGTTGCCGTTGCCGATGACCGCGACGGACTCGGCGTCGAGCGGCCAGGTGCGCGCCACATCCGGGTGTCCGTCGAACCAGCTGACGAAGTCGGCCGCACCGAACGAGGACTGCGCCTCGATGCCCGGGATGGCGAGCTCGGTGTCGCGGATCGCGCCCGTCGAGAAGATGACGGCGTTGTAGTGCTTCTTGAGGTCGTCGAGGGTGATGTCGACGCCGAAGCGCACGTTGCCGAAGAGCCGGATGTCGCCGCGGTCGAGCACGTCGCGCAGCGCCGACACGACGCCCTTGATGCGCGGGTGGTCGGGGGCGACGCCGTACCGCACCAGGCCGTACGGCGCCGGGAGCTGCTCGAACAGGTCGATCGACACATCGAAGGCGCGTTCGGCCTTCAGCAGGATGTCAGCGGCATAGATGCCCGCGGGACCCGCGCCGACGATCGCCAGCCTCAGCTTGGTCATGGGTGTCCTTTCGAAGGGGCAGCGGGCGCTGTGCAGGCCCGGCCGTGCGGGAGGATCAGCGGGAGCGGTTGGTGACCGCGTCCGCGAATCGCGTCAGCGCTTCTCGCACCGGGCCCCGGGGCAGCGGAGCGAGAGCCGCGACGGCATCGTCCGCCCATTCGTGGGCGAGGTCGAGGGTCTGCGCCGTGGCGGCATGCTCGCGCAGCTCCGCGAGCGGCCCGTCGAGCAGCGCCGGATCGGCGCCGTCCGCGATCAGGGCGACGCCGCCGTCGATCCGGCCGAGCAGCTCGGCGGATGCGGCGTCTTCGCGACGCGCCAGCAACAGGTACGGCATGGTCGGCACGCCGGCGCGGAGGTCGGTTCCGGGAACCTTGCCCGTCTCATCCGCGTCGGCCGAGAGGTCGATGACGTCGTCGAGCAGCTGGAACGCCACGCCGACCTTCTCGCCGAACTCGAGGACGGGCTGCTCGAACTCGAGCGGGGCGTGGGAGAACAGCACACCGGCCTGGGCGGCCGCGGCGATGAGCGAGCCGGTCTTGTCGGCGAGCACCTGTAGGTAGAACGCGACGCGGTCGTCACCCTCGCCCGGACCGACCGTCTCGTGCATCTGCCCGAGCACCAGGCGCTCGAACGTGTCGGCCTGGAGCTTGGTCGCGCGCTCCCCCAACCGCGCCATGATCTGGCTGGCCCGCGAGAAGAGCAGGTCGCCGGTGAGGATGGCGATGTTGTTCCCCCACACCGACTGCGCGGCGGGAACGCCACGGCGCACGTCCGCGCCATCCATCACATCGTCGTGATAGAGCGAACCGAGGTGGGTGAGTTCGAGGGCCGATGCGGCGTCGATGACCTCGTCGGTCGCACCGTCGCCGAGCTGCGAGATGAGCACCGTCAGCATCGGCCGCACCCGCTTGCCGCCCGCCTCGTAGAGGTACCGGCTGGTCGCATCCGCGATCGCGTCGGTGGAGTGGAGCTCTTCGCCCAAGTGGGTCTCGACGCGGTCGAGGCCGTCTTCGACGGTCTTCAGCAGCCGCCGCGACGACGGTCCCGCGAAGACACGCTCCGTGAGACCGAGTCTGCTCGCGAGGTGCGCGCCGGGGGCGGAGGGACTGCGTGTCACCCCCTCAGCCTACCTGCGGAGCACCCCACCCGTTCCGGCGGGCGCCGGTTCTGATACCGGAGTCTTCTCAGGCGCGCGGCGCGCGGGCGCGGTGGAGCGCCACGATGCCGAACGTCAGGTCGCGGTGGGCCACATCCACCCAGCCCGCGTCGCGGATCCACTGGCTCAGCGTGCGCTGGTCGGGCCAGTCGCGGATCGACTCGTTGAGGTAGTCGTAGGCGTCCGCGTTCGAGCTCACGCCGCGGGCGACGACGGGCAGCACGCGGTTGTTGTAGAAGCCGTAGAGACCCGCGAACAGCGGATGCGGGGGCGTCGAGAACTCGCTGATGACCAGGCGCCCGCCGGGCTTGGTCACCCGGCGCATCTCGGCCAGGGCCGCGTGCGGGTCGTTGACGTTTCGCAGACCGAACGAGATCGTCACGGTGTCGAACTCGGCGTCACCGAACGGCAGTGCCGTGGCGTCGGCCTCGACGAACGAGAGGTTCGGGATGTGGCCGTGCCGGCGCTTGCCCTCGGCGATCATCCCGGGCGAGAAGTCGGCGGCGACGATCTCGGCGCCGCTCCGGGCCAGGGCGACGGAGCTCGCCGCGGTGCCGGCGGCGAGGTCGAGGATGCGCTGACCGGCGCGCGGCGCGATCGCGCGGGTCGCCGCGATGCGCCAGAGCCGGTCGTTGCCGAGGCTCAGCACGGTGTTGGTCCGGTCGTAGCCGGCCGCGACCTCGTCGAACATGCCGCTCACGCGCTTCGGGTCCTTGCCCAGGTCGGCCCGGTGGGATTGTTCGCTCACCCCCTCAGCCTAGGCGAGGCTACGGGCGATGCGGGGTGGGGTGGGATGCCAGTTCCCGCAGCCACCGCGCGGCGGTCGCGTCGTCGAACGGCGCCTCATCCGCGCCGACGCGGCGTTCCAGATCGACGGCGAGGCTCTCCAGGTGCGTGACGACCGGCGCCGGGTACCCGTACCGCACGCGGTGCTCGTCCCACTCGTCGCGGTCGTCGATGAAGAGACCGCGCTCGTCGAGCGCGCGCACGACATCCAGATCCATGTCGATGCCCTCGATAACGGCGCGCTCGGTCTCCGACCACCGCACATCCCACGCCAGATCGATGTAGATGCGGATACGGGGATGCGTCGCGTTGACCGTGCAGGCGTAGTCGCCGCTCGGCGGCACGAGCGTCACGTTGGGGCCGTCGGCGCGGATCTGACGCCCCGGACGCGCCGAGAGCTCGCCGTCGCGCTGACCGATCCAGTCGCCCCACTCGTCGCTGCCGAGGAAGACGCCCTCGTGCACCCAGTGCGGCGCCCCATCCCACTTGCGCCAGCGGAACGTCACGGGCGTGCCGGGCAGCGGACGCACGGCGGAGGGCGGGCCTTCGATCACGCCAGCGAGTCTAGGCTTGTCTGGTGACCCGATCCGCCTCCCCTCGACTGCTCGTCGAGACGCGTGAGATCGACCCCGTCGACGATCTGCTGACCTTCGCCAGCGCCGCCCACCCGCTGGTGTGGCAGCGCCGCGGGGAGGGCATGGTCGGCATCGGCGCGGCGGTGGCCCTGCACAGCGACGGCTGGGACGAGAGCCTGGCCGAGCGCTGGCGCGACCTCGCCGCCACCGCCGAGGTCGATGACACGGTCGGCATCCCCGGCACGGGCCTGGTCGGTTTCGGCGCCCTCACGTTCGACCGCGCGTCGTCACGCCCCAGCAGCATCACGGTGCCCGCGTCCATCATCGGCCGGCGCGACGGGCGCTCCTGGCTCACCACGGTGCGCACGGCCGACGAACCGGCGCCTCGACCCGCACCCACCGCGTACGGCCCGCACTGGTCGGCGACGCTCGGCCCGGGCGCCCAGGCCCCCGCCGACTACGTCGGGTCGGTGCGCGAGGCGATCGCCACGATCTCGACCGGCGCCGTGAGCAAGGTGGTCCTCGCGCGCGACCTCGCCGGCACGGTGCCCGCGGGATCGGATCTCAGGCGACTCGTGCGCTCCCTCGCCTCAGGCTACCCCGACACCTGGGCGTTCGCGGTCGACGGGCTGATCGGCGC
The DNA here is from genome assembly GCF_040685095.1 of Microbacterium sp. NPDC089189. Taxonomy (NCBI): domain Bacteria; kingdom Bacillati; phylum Actinomycetota; class Actinomycetes; order Micrococcales; family Microbacteriaceae; genus Microbacterium; species Microbacterium sp. NPDC089189. Next base: position 774 of record NZ_JBFBHG010000005.1, on the reverse strand, counting down.
GAGCCCCGAGACGCTCGTCACCGTCGAGGACGGCACGGTCACCGCGCGCGTCCTCGCGGGCACCGCGGCGCGCGGCGCCGACCCGGATGCGGATGCCGCCGCATCCCTCGCGCTCGCCACCAGCACCAAGGACCAGGACGAGCACCAGTTCGCGGTGCGCAGCGTGCTCGAATCCCTGCGCTCCCACACGAGTGCGCTGCGCTCGAGCGAGCAGCCCTTCACGCTGAAGCTGCCGAACGTGTGGCACCTGGCGACGGATGTCGAGGGCCGGCTCGCGGATGCCGCATCCGCCCTGGACCTCGTGGCGGCGCTGCATCCCACCGCCGCCGTCGCCGGCACCCCCACTGCCGCGGCCATCGCGACGATCGCCCGGTTGGAGCCGTTCGACCGCGGGCGCTACGCCGGACCCGTCGGCTGGATCGACGCCGCCGGCGACGGCGAGTGGGCCATCGCGCTGCGGTGCGCCCAGTTCGACGCCCCCGATGCGGCGGGGACCGTGCCGCTCACCGCCTACGCCGGCGCCGGCATCGTCGCCGCCAGCGACCCCGAGGCCGAGCTGCTCGAAACCCGCGTCAAGTTCCGCCCCATCGTCGACGCCCTCGCCTGACCCCGCCCGCCGGCCGGCCGGCCGGCCGGACCCGCGAGACAGCACTTTCGCGCCGAGACGGTGGGTTTAACCCGTGGTGGGACAGATGGCTCAAAAATCTCTTATCTGGGGATACCAACACCAAATCTATTTGCGGGTGGCGAAAACATGCACGGACGTTTTGAATT